>NZ_JBSIPA010000730.1:0-1975 GCF_053574605.1 Caballeronia sp. M23-90
TGCCAGGTACGCCCGGCCGACCGCGGTCCGCCCGAGATCCATGCGCGCGCCCACTTCCAGTCGAGACACGAGTACCGCCGAGCGTGGCCGGATAGTATCGATGACGACCATGTCCAGGCGGTCGCGGACAGCCAGATGAACGCTTAAGGTCGTCCGGTCAGCCAGCGCGATGAGAAACGGCCGTGCGCGTGCCCGGATATCGAAGTTGCGCAGGAATCCGTTGCTTAGCTCGAGCACTGATGCCGTGAGCACGAACCGCTCACTGTCGGGTAATTGAAACAGCAGGTTGGCGCTGACCAGGGTCGCTGTCAGGCGCGAGATGGTCGGCTTCGGGATGCCCGTCCACTCTGCAAGCTCCCGGTTGCTTACCGGTGCATCAGCCGCTGCAATCCGCCTTAGAACATCCAGTCCACGTGACAACGCAACTACTTCTTCTCCGTCGCGCCCTTTTTCTTTTTCCCGGCTCGCTGGCCGGCTCTCAGTTGTGTGCATTTATTTTTCGGAACTTGGTTTCGTTGGGAAGGACGTTCGCTGCCGATCGTTGATGCTGACCGGTGACGGGCGTCCCGCTTATCGGAATCGTACCAATCAGCGACCATAAGATGCATTCGCTGGACCCGTTTTTGTCATTAAACCCGTGTACCGTACCGTTGGATAGTCGCTCACCCCCCGAAATTTCGCTTGACTCGGTTTCGCTTAACGTAAAAAATGGAACCCGATTTCGAAAGACTGGTTAGAGACGCTTTAACGACTCGCCAGCCAATTGATCACCAGCTCTCAGGTTCTAGCACGGCCCTCGGAATGGCTAGAACTTTTAAGGCGCTACGGCAACGTAGCGCCTTTTTTTTCGCCCCTGTCCCGCTTAAACGTGCCGCCTGAAGCGCCGTGACACTCGATCTATATACCTCAGACCGCGTAATCCTAATCCGTACGGCATCCTATTTTTTACGTCTTTCCGCTCGCGGAAAGGTTTGTTTAGTAATTTCAGGTGAACTAGGCAGTGCCGTCTTCCATCTCAATGTCTCCCGCCAAGCGTCGATTCTTATCGGAGTCGTCGAATAGAAATGTGTAGCACCCCACATAACGCGCGTACCGACAGCCTCAATGCGTCGAGAACATCTTTCCCGGTTTGAGCAGGCGCGTCCCGCGCCAGGCCCAATAAATCCCCGCGAGCATGAGCAATACCGAGCTGCTCAGGACCAGGAGCGGGGAAACCAACTGAGGCGACGGCTCGCTGGTCGCTATGATCAGTGCCGCCAGCAACGCCGCGCCCGCCTGAAAGAACGCGCGCTTCGCGCGATTGCGATGCCCGGTAAATCGAACGGATCGCGAGACGGGTGCGCGCGTGAAGGGTTCAAACAGGATCAGTCCCGCGACAAATGCGACCAGCAAGTTCATGAGAATCATGACGACACTTCAATGTAGAAATCAAGGATGGTCCGCACTATAAGAAGGGTCACTCACGAATTGAATCAGAAGGGTCTGAAAGGAGGTCGGATTGTTGACACTCCGGATCGGTCGCCCCGTGAAAGGGCTGTTTTGAATGCTGAAGATTAGGCGCAACGGCTAACGTCGCGCTCCGAAATAGAGGCGGCGGGCTTCGGCAGTTATCATTTGTCTGGTGCAATCGATTGAACTCAGGAATGGACTTCTGGCGTGCGGCGACACGCACACCGGGCAAGGAAGACGAGAAATGAACAAGTTGCGAACGAAAGGAATGAACCGGCTGGCGAGCGCAGTGATCGTGATCGGCTTTCTTGCTGCTTGCGAAAAACACGACGCCGCGGCCGGGCAGGCCATGGGTGCGCTGAACAACGTTGCGAGTCAGGCGGGCCAGAAATTCGACCAGGCCGCCAACTATGTCGGACAGCACGTCGACTCGGTCAAGCAGTCCGCACAGCAGAATGTCGAGTCGGCGGGAACCCTGCCGGATTTGTCGGCGAGCGGGGTAGCGGCCACGGCCCGCGCCAATCTA
>NZ_JBSIPA010000731.1:0-1971 GCF_053574605.1 Caballeronia sp. M23-90
TGGTTGATGCCCCGCACGATGACCGTCGGCGGCGTGCCCGGCGTCGCGTCGCTTGGCGCCGGATAGCCGAAGCTTGCGTCCAGCATCGACAACAGCGGGTTCGGGACGTTGAGCGGCTCCTTGAACTCGAAGGTGAACTCCGCATCGGCAAGCACCGGGGCGATCTTTTCCATGCGTTCGAGCGCCTTGACCCGGCTCTGCGCCTGCTTCGCCTTCGAGGCCGTGGCCTTGAAACGGTCGATGAATTTCTGCAAGTGGGCGATCTTGTCTGCCTGCTTGGCCATCGAGGCCTGCTGCAGCAACATCTGCTCGGCGCGCATCTCTTCGAACTTGCTGTAGTTGCCGCCATAACGCACGAGCTTGGCGTTGTCGACGTGCACCGTCACCTGCGTCACCGCGTCGAGGAATTCGCGATCGTGGCTGATCACGACCATGGTTCCCTGGTAGCGCTTGAGCCACGCTTCCAGCCAGACCAGTGCGTCGAGGTCGAGGTGATTGGTCGGTTCGTCGAGCAACAGCAAGTCGGACGGGCACATGAGCGCGCGCGCCAGTTGCAGTCGCATGCGCCAGCCGCCGGAGAAACTGTTGACCGGCTGGCTAAGCTGCGCAGCGCTGAAGCCCAAGCCCTGGATCAGCGCTTCGGCCCGTGCGGGGGCATCGTGTGCGCCAGCATCGTGCAGCTCCATGTAGGCGTGCGCCATGCGCATGCCATCGTCGCTCGCCTCGGCGGCCGCCACTTCGGCCTGCGCGGCCAGCAGCACAGTGTCACCGTCGACTACGAAGTCCGTCGCACTCTGCTCGGTCTCCGGCATCTCCTGCGCGACCTGGCCCATCTTCCACGTAGCAGGAATCGAGAACTCGCCGCCGTCTTCGTGCAGCGTGCCGTTGAGAAGGCCGAAGAATGACGACTTGCCGGCGCCATTGCGGCCGACAAGGCCAATCTTTTCGCCGGGAGTGAAGGTGACGGACGCGCTGTCGAGTACGACATTGACGCCGCGGCGCAGGGTGACATTACGGACGGAAATCATAAGGAGTTACTTCGAAGAGGACACGCATGATAGCCGACCGACGTACAGGGCGGTCTCTTTTCTGGCGGTACGAGTGAAGAGCCGCTTGCGTTTTGCGGCGCCTGCCGGCCACAAAGCAAGGTGGGCACTGGCGCAATGGGCGTTTCGGCTGCGGGGCCACGAACGAACGGTCGGCGCGCGCAACAACGGTCATTTACGTGTAAAGAGCAGGGATTAATAAGTGCACGACCATCCGAGCGGTGCTAGCTATCGGGGAGAGGGTTCGATCACTGTTGCGGCTGCGGGTTGTTGAAGGGGCGCAATTTAGTCGGCGGTTCCTCCAATCCTGTGGACGTCGAGGAGGACTCGAAGCGCTGAAGGTGTCGTAGCCGGTGGTGTGTGCACATCGTTCGTGCGACGTGACAGGTCGTGCTTGCCGTACTGCTCACTCCTTGCTCTCAGGAAAGAGGCATCCGCCTTCACGGACCAGCGCTTTTACCTCCTCGCTCACTTCCATGGGGTTTCGATTCAATCGAGCGATGAACTCCTTGCAGCGTCGCACGTACGACTTCGAATCGTGCTTCGCACTCCAAACGACTATATTGAACACGATGGAAATGAGGTCCAGCCCCTTCTCTGTCAGCTTGTAGAAGTCACGGCGCCTGTCGTCGGGGCTGGGCGCCCGCGAGAGAATTCCTTGCTCCTCAAGAAAGGCAAGGCGGGAAGCAAGGAATCGGCAGCGTTTATATACAATTCTTCCCGTATGCTGCGCACGGACTGCGTGGTCGGAATTAGCTCTACATTCAGCAATCAATCAGTACTAATACTACTGTGTCGTAAATATGCGTGGAGAACACAACAGTATGGGCACCTTTGTAATCGCCTGGAGATGTGGGCAGCAATTCGCCCGCGCAGCGTTGCAATCGAATCAGATACGTGTCGCTGCATGCGCTGAGGAGCCGCG
>NZ_JBSIPA010000732.1:0-1969 GCF_053574605.1 Caballeronia sp. M23-90
CATACGATGCCATCGCACGGTATAGCTTCAACATCTGAAAGGCAAAAAAACACCCCTTCAAGAGGGGTGTTCGAAGTGAATTCCGCTCAGCGTTACAGAACTATGTATTCCTTGCTGGGGGGAATAATTTAAGGCCGGGTTTTTTATTTATGTGTTCGGTTGAAAGAATGCGTGTTACTTACTCTTCCGCTTCGGTCACCGCCGTTTCAGGATCGGTGAAGAACGCGCGCACCACCTCTATTTCACGCGTGCGCTTGAACGGCGGAAGGCTCTGCCAGATGCGCCGGCCGTAGGGTTTATCGACGAGACGGGTGTCGCAGATCATCAGCACACCGCGATCCGTTTCTGCGCGAATCAGACGCCCCGCGCCCTGCTTGAGCGTGATCACTGCCTGCGGCAACTGGTGCACAGCGAAAGGGCTCAAGCCCTTCTTCGTCAGCGCATCGAGTCTCGCCGACAACACGGGATCATCGGGCGGCGCAAAAGGTAGCTTGTCGATGACAACCAGCGACAACGCATCACCGCGCACATCCACGCCTTCCCAGAAACTCTGGCTGCCAACGAGGATCGCGTTGCCATAAGAACGGAAACGATCGAGCAATTCAGTGCGGCTCGCGTCGCCCTGAACCAGCAACGGATAATCCCAGCCGCGCCGCTCGATGGTGTCGCGCAGGCGGTTGGCAATGCGATCGACGGCGCGCAAGGTCGTGCACAAGAAAAACACGCCCCCCTTCGATGCTTCGATGACAGGCAACGCGGCGTCGAACACGGCGTCGGTGAAATTCGGCGACGATGGTTGCGGCAAGTTGCGCGGCACGTACAGCAAGCCCTGCTCGGGGTAGTCGAAGGGACTGGGCAGCGTCATGGAGCGTCGCGCGTTCAGGCCCATCTGTGCGGCGTAATGGGTGAAGTCGCCGCGCACCGACAAGGTTGCCGACGTGAAGATCCACGCACGCGGAACGCCCGCGCGCTGCTTCGAAAAGATTGGCGCAACGGACAGCGGCGTTTCGTGCAACTGGACCGTGTGCGAGAATACTTCGATCCATCGGACCATCTCGTTCGGATCGGCTTTGGCGGCGGCTTCCTTCTCTTGCGCGACGGCCTTTTCCACGGACGTTGGCGGTGCGGTCCAGCCCCCCAGCAAACCTTGTAATTCCCGTGCCCGGCGCTGCAGCGCGCCCAGCGATTCCGCGCGTTCGGCGTGAGCGTTCAAAGCGGCCGTGAGCGCATTGAGGTGTTCCTCAAGTGTGTCGAGGGCATCGAATAAAGGATGATCGTCGGCGAGCTGGCCGAGCGACATGCGCACCGAATCTTCCCTGAATGCGAGCCGGACGTCCCGCGCCGCACGTTCGAGCGCGGCGCCGAGCTTGGTCCAGTCGGAGAAGTCACGCGCGTGGCTCAGGCCTTCCGCAACGGCATCGCGTGCGAGTTCCAGGAACTGCGTGGTCGATACGGTCTCGCCGAAGAACAGCGTCGCGGTCTCGGGAAGCTGATGGGCTTCGTCGAAGATGATGGTGTTGGCGGTCGGCAGCAACTCGGCCATGCCGGTGTCGCGGAGCATGACATCGGCGAAAAACAGGTGGTGATTCACTACCACGATGTCCGCCTGCTGCGCCTCGCGCCGCGCCTGCATCACGAAGCATTCCTTGTACTGCGGGCATTCCTGGCCGAGGCAGTTGTCGCGCGTGGACGTGACCATCGGCCAGACCGGCGAGTTCTCGGGCACGCTCGCGAGTTCGGCCTTGTCACCGGTGTGCGTCAGTTTCGCGAAGCGGATGATTTCCTGCAGATGCGCGGTGTCCTGGCGCGTGGGCAAACGGCCGTTATCGGCGGTGCGCTGCAGGTAGTAATGGCACAGGTAATTCGCGCGGCCCTTGAGCATCGCGACGGAAACCGCGCATCTGCAGGAAATCATCCGCTTCGCGAAACTGACGCACACCGGTGACAAGGCCGAACTCGCGAGCGTGCA
>NZ_JBSIPA010000733.1:0-1954 GCF_053574605.1 Caballeronia sp. M23-90
TCGATCCGAATTCGACCATCGACTTGTCGGGTTTCCCGCACTACATGGCGCTGCCCGATCTCGCAGCGTTCGCCAACGGCGGTTTCCCGTTCACGCGCATGGCGGATCTCTCGCAGACGGCCGTGATTCTGCCCGACAAAACCGCTGCCGCGCGTCATCAAATCTATGTGCCGCCGCTTCTGCTGACACCGCGTTCGCAATTGCGCCTGCATTTCTATTACGACTATCCGAAGACCGGCGAATGCCAGGGCCGCATCCTGGACAACGTGGTCGGCGCGATCGATCCGAATTCGACCATCGACTTGTCGGGTTTCCCGCACTACATGGCGCTGCCCGATCTCGCAGCGTTCGCCAACGGCGGTTTCCCGTTCACGCGCATGGCGGATCTCTCGCAGACGGCCGTGATCATGCCCGACGATCCCAGCTCGGCGGACTACAGCCTGTTCCTGCTGGAGATGGGCCGCATGGGTGCATCGACGGGATATCCCACGACCGGTGTCACGGTCGCACAAGCCAATCAGGTCGATAACCTCGCCGATAAAGACCTGCTGATCCTCGGTTCACCCGGGCGCCAGCCGCTCTTGCAACGCTGGTCGAAGAACATGCCGTTCTCGGGCGATGCCGACTCGCGCAACTTCGAGCTCTCCGATGTCGCGTTCAAGGTCGTCGACTGGTGGCACGGCGAACGCGGCGTGGAGCGTTTGCCGGCACGCGCGGACCTCACGCTCGTGAGTTCCAACGGCGATGCGCTCATTACCGGCTTCAAATCTCCGCTGCACAGCGAGCGCAGCGCGGTCGCACTGATCAGCGCGGCGGGACAGTCGGATGCGGACTTGTCGGCGGCCTTGCTCGACAACGACATCCTCCCCGAGATCCAGGGCGCCATGGCCGTGATCCACGGACGCGACGTGACGGTGACATCGAACGGACAGGCGTATTACGTCGGCCGCCTGTCGCCATTCGAATACATGCGATGGGCGTTGTCGTCGCATCCGCTCCTGCTCGTCTTGAGCGGCTTGCTTGCGGCCATTATCATCGCGGCACTGTTCTACCGTGCACTGCGCGCGGTCGCAGCGCGCCGTTTGAGGGATTGATATGCAGGCTGGTTTCAAGCGTGGATCGAAGGCAGCAGTTTTGACGCTGGCATTGTTCAGCATGGGATTCACTCCTGGCGCCGGGGCTTTTGCGCCGGTGACGAAGGAATGCGCGGACTGGAACGCCTACCGGACGTTCGCGTCGCGCTTCATTCAAGCTGATGGCCGCGTGGTCGACTTCTCCACGCCGGCGCAGCAGACTACGTCCGAAGGCCAGTCGTATGCCATGTTTTTTGCGCTGGTCGCAAACGATCGCGCCATGTTCGACCGCTTGCTGAACTGGACCCGCGCGAACCTGGCGGCCAATCAGTTCGATGCAAACACCATGCGGCTGCCATCGTGGCAATGGGGCCGCAAAGCGGACGGCTCATTCGGCGTGCTCGATCCGAATTCCGCATCCGACTCCGATGTATGGATTGCCTACGATCTGCTGCAAGCCGGCCGTCTCTGGAACGAACCCCGCTATACGCGTCTGGGCGAAGCGCTCGCGGCGCAGATCGTGAAGCATGAAGTGGCGAGCCTTGATGGTATTGGACCGATGCTGCTGCCCGGTCCACAAGGTTTCCAGATCGGCGATGTGACGCGTCTCAACCCGAGTTATTCGCCGCTGCCAGTGTTGCGCGGTCTTGCCAGCGCCATGCCGAAGGGTCCCTGGAACGCGCTCGCGGAGAACGGTTACAAGCTGGTGTCGGTGACGTCGCCACGAGGCTTCGCGCCCGACTGGGCGGCGTATAAAAACGGCCAGTTCGTGGTCGATCCGCAGAACGCCGACACCGGCAGCTACGACGCCATCCGCGTTTATTTGTGGGCAGGCATGGCGTCGAGCGCCGATCCGCTCAGCAAGCCCTGGCTCGCGGCGA
>NZ_JBSIPA010000734.1:0-1938 GCF_053574605.1 Caballeronia sp. M23-90
TCCAGCGTCAGGCGCAAGGGCGGGTGCGCCTGACGCTGGGTGGCACGGCCTACGAATCGATCCGCGCGGCGCTGACGGAACGGCTGAAGGCGCTTGAAGCGCAAAAGGACATCGCCTACTCTGCAGACTCGTGAAGCTGGTCGATCATCATTCGATGGTCGGCGTCGATCCGGTGAAATGCTCCGCACGCAGGAAATCGAAATCGACGCCCTTGTCCGCCTGCGTCACCGTTTCCAGGAAGAGCTTCCGGTAGCCGCGCCCGGCTGTCGGCACGACGACGGGTTCATCGAGCGCGCGTTGCGCCAGTTCTTCCTCCGGGACGAGCAGCGATATCTCGCGATTCGCCACGCTCAGGCGGATCTGGTCGCCGTTGTGCACATGGGCAAGCGGCCCGCCGATCGCGGCCTCGGGCGTCACGTGCAACACGATCGTGCCGAACGCGGTGCCGCTCATGCGGCCATCGGAGATCCGGACGATGTCCTTCACCCCCGCCTTCGCCAGCTTCTTCGGAATCGGAATATAGCCCGCCTCCGGCATGCCCGGCGCGCCCTTCGGTCCGATGTTCTTGAGCACCAGGATGTCGTCGGCGGTGACATCGAGATCGTCGGAATCGATGCGCAGCGCCATGTCATCGGCGTTCTCGAAGACGATCGCGCGACCGGTGTGTTCCATGAGGTCCGGATGCGCCGCCGATTGCTTGATGATCGCACCGCCCGGCGCAAGATTCCCTTCGAGCACGGCAATGCCGCCCTGCGGATAGATCGGCCGTTCGCGCGTCTTCACGACGTCTTGCGCAAAGCCCGGTCCGCTGAGTTCGATTTCCTCGCCAAGCGTGCGGCCCGTGACGGTCAGCGCATCCAGCTTGAGCAGCGGCTTGAGTTCGCGCAGAAGCGTGGCCATGCCGCCGGCATGATGGAAGTCTTCCATGTAATGCTGCCCGGACGGCTTCAGGTCCACCAGGACGGGGGTATCGCGGCCCATCCGGTCGAGCGCCTTCAGGTCGACTTCGAGCCCGCAACGCCCGGCGATCGCCGTCAGGTGGATGATGCCGTTCGTCGATCCGCCGATTGCAAGCAACACGCGCATTGCGTTATGAAATGCATCGGGCGTCAGGATCTTGTCGATGGTCAGCCGTTCATGCGCCATCTTCACGGCCTGCGCGCCACTCAGTTCCGCCACGCGCATGCGGTCGGCGGTAACGGCGGGCGGCGATGCACCGCCAGGCACGGTCATGCCCAATGCCTCGGCAATGCACGCCATCGTGCTTGCGGTGCCCATCACCGAACAGGTCCCCACACTCGCGACGAGCTGGTTGTTGACATCGGCGATCTCCTGCTCGTCGATCTCTTCCGCGCGGAACTTGCCCCAATAACGGCGGCAATCCGTGCACGCGCCCACACGTTCGGAACGATGCGAACCCGTCAGCATGGATCCGGTGATCAGTTGAATGGCCGGGAGACCCGCCGATGCCGCGCCCATCAGTTGCGCCGGCACCGTCTTGTCGCAGCCGCCGATCATCACGACGGCGTCCATGGGTTGAGCACGCAGCATTTCCTCGGTGTCCATCGACATGAGGTTGCGCAGGTACATGCTCGTCGGCGATGAAAAGCTTTCGTGGATGCTGATGGTCGGGAAGTCCATCGGCAGGCCGCCGGCCAGCATCACGCCGCGCTTGACCGCCTCGATCAGTTGCGGCGCGTTGCCATGGCACGGGTTGTACGCGCTGCCCGTATTGACGATGCCGACCACGGGGCGATCGAGCGCGCTGTCGGTGTAGCCGGCGCCTTTGATGAACGCCTTGCGCAGGAAGAGCGAGAAGCCGCTGTCGCCGTAGCTGGTCAGGCCTTTGCGAAGACCCGTGGAGGATTTTTCTGACATGGTTTTAGTGGTTAGCGAAGCCGTAGAGCTTGTGTGCGTTAGTGGTAAGAATCGCCGTGA
>NZ_JBSIPA010000735.1:0-1934 GCF_053574605.1 Caballeronia sp. M23-90
TGCTGGCGGCGCGCCGGACGCGCATTCGGGTCATGCGGCTCACGGGGAGCTGCGGCCTTGGTTTTTTCGAGCTGCGAAAAACGTTCGATAGCCGGCAGCATGAACGCTGCCGTCTTGCCCGAACCGGTCGGGCTGGAAACCAGCAAGTCACGGCCGGCGAGCGCTGCGGGAATTGCGCGCTGCTGAACCGGGGTCGGTACTTGATAGCCGGAAGCGGTCAGCGCAACGACGATCTCGGGCGACAGGCCGAGCGACTCGAAGCTCGGGCCAGTCTGCACAGCGATCGCGGCGGCGACAGGCGCTACTGATGAAATGGGGGTGGGAGCAGCCGGCGAAGCAGATGCTGCGGGCATGGCGGATGTATCGGCGCCTAGTGCCTGTGCAGCGATGGAGTCCAGCGGGCTGTTGGTGTTGCTCGAAGTCATGTCGATCCTTGAAACGGGGAATAAGGCGTGTGGCGCCAATCGGCATACCCAAGTCGTCAGATTCAGCGAGCAAAGAAGCAGCGAGCAAATCGAAAAACGGGGGCAGCTCGCAACAATAAAGGCGAGCTTTTCGTTAGAAGCTGTATCGGATTCGACAGGCCGAGGCGGCGTTGTCGTCAGCCTGATGCATGATCGGCCGAAGAAGGCCTAGCAGGGAGGGGACAGTTTCTAAACTGGATTGGAGCAAAACGCTACGAGGCGCCGCGCTGCGTGCGATGAACTGACCTGAAACATCAATTCATCCGGTCACAGTGAAGCGCAGGCAACAGTATATCGGGAATTGTTGCGCTGCGCCAGATTTTAAGACAGTTTGATTCAATTGGCGTTTCGCCCGCTGCAAGGTTGCGGTCGTTCTTACCAGTGCTTACGCAGATTCGCCTTTTTTCAACGATTCCACCAGCTCCACGTATTGCTGCTTGGCCGTGTCCTGCGATGTGCCAGTTAGCGCTGACCAGGCATCGTACTTGTACTTCCCGACAATATCGGCGAAACCGGGCTTGTCGCCGTCCGCATCGCCCACGCTGCCTTGCTTGAACAGCGCGTAGAGGCGCAGCAAGGTGAGATTGCCCGGACGTTCAGGCAAATCCTTGACATCGGCCTGGGCTTTTGCGAACTGCGCATCGATATCGCTCATTCTTGGTCTCCGTAATTGCTGGTTCAGGGCGATCGATCATAGCAAGCGTACTCAAAGCAGATTTCGAAGGTTTATTCCAAAATCGTCGCAGAGGGAATTACCAGAAACCGGCGTGAGCAGGCACTCACGCACCCTTCGGCGCCGACGCCACGCATTACAATAGCGGCTATGACACGTACCGTTTTGCTCGCCCTCGATACATCGACCGAATTCTGCTCGGTCGCGCTGCTGGTCGCCGGTCCGGCGGCCGACTCGGCATATCGAAACCCTCCGCACCATGTTTCCGGCGAAATCCGCGTCTGGTTCAGCCATGAAATGACCGGGCCGGTCTCCAGCACGCGTTTGCTGCCCGCTATCCGCGAACTGTTCGATGAAGCAGGTCTTAAGCTCGCCGATTGCAGCGCGATCGCCTTTGGCGCCGGGCCGGGATCGTTCACGGGCTTGCGTACGGCAACAGGCGTGGCGCAGGGGCTCGCGTTCGGTTTGAGTGTGCCGGTTGTCCCAATCGGAACCTTGCTTGCGTGCGCCGAGTTCGCGCGGCTGCATGATCCAGCGGTCACGCGTGTGCTCGCAGCACTCGACGCCCGCATGAACGAGGCGTACTGGGCAGATTTCCGCTGGGACGACGCCACGAACGAATGGGTCACGATCCAGGCGGCATCGCTGGATGTTCCTGGCGCGATAGCGGCGCCCGATGTTCCGTTCGTGCTCGCGGGCAATGCAGCCGCCGCATTCGGCGATGTTTTATCGCTTCAGCACTCGGCCGCATGCCGAGTCGACTTCGATGCGCTTCCCCATGCCTTGCCTGTCGCGCT
>NZ_JBSIPA010000736.1:0-1922 GCF_053574605.1 Caballeronia sp. M23-90
TGCCGAAGTGGCGGCTGCGCGCCGTGCGCTGCAGGGCGAGGACGTGGTGCGCATCGTCAATGCGCGCGAGCACAATCTCAAGTCGCTCGACGTGGATATCCCGCACGGCAAGTTCAACGTGATCACGGGCGTCTCGGGTTCGGGCAAGTCGACGCTTGCCTTCGATATCCTGTTCCACGAAGGCCAGCGCCGTTACCTCGAATCACTGAACGCGTATGCACGTTCCATCGTGCAACCGGCCGGGCGTCCCGAAGTCGACGCCGTGTATGGCATTCCGCCGACGGTTGCCATCGAACAACGGTTGTCGCGCGGCGGCCGGAAAAGCACGGTCGCAACCACGTCGGAAGTCTGGCATTTCCTGCGGCTTTTGTATGTGAAGCTCGGCATCCAGCATTGCATCCACGATGGCGCACCAGTCGCCGCGCAAAGTCCTGAATCGATCGTCGCGCAGATCCTGCGTGACTTCAAAGGCCAGCATATCGGCCTGCTTGCACCGCTCGTCGTGAACCGGAAAGGGATCTACACCGACCTTGCGAAGTGGGCAAAAACGCGCGGCCATACGCATCTGCGCGTGGACGGCGAGTTTCTCTCCGTCGATCCGTGGCCGAAGATCGACCGCTTCAAGGAACACACTATCGAGTTGCCGGTTGGCGATCTGATCGTCAGCGTGAATGACGAAGCATCGCTCAGGAAGATGCTCGAAGACACGCTGGAACTCGGCAAGGGCGTGATGCATCTGCTCGCGCCGCTCGACGATCTGCATGGCGCGCTGAACGGCGGCAAGAACGGCACGAAGCACGTCGGCGAGATCCGCGTGTTCTCGACCAGGCGCGCGTGTCCGGTTTGCGGCACGAGTTATCCCGAACTCGATCCGCGCATGTTCTCGTACAACAGCAAGCATGGCTGGTGCCACACGTGCGTGGGAACGGGGGTCAAGCTCACGCGCGAGCAGCGCGAAGCCTATGATGACACCTTGCTCTCCGAAGACGTTCGCGGCCGCGAACAAACGATTCCATCGGCGGAACAGGAGCCTGATGACGTCGGGGATCAGCCATGTCCGGATTGCGAAGGCACGCGCCTGAACGAAGTCGCGCGTGCGGTGACGTTCGGCAATCAGCCGATCACCGAAATCGGCCGATGGACGGTCACCGCCACGCGCAACTGGGTCAACAAGCTGAAGCTCAAGGGACGTGATGCGGATATCGCGCGTGACGTGGTGAGCGAAATAGAAGGACGTCTGCAGTTTCTCGAAGAAGTCGGCCTGGGTTATCTGAGCCTCGACCGCGCAGCGCCGACTTTGTCCGGGGGCGAAGCGCAGCGCATCCGGCTTGCGGCGCAACTCGGCAGCAACCTGCAAGGTGTGTGTTACGTGCTCGATGAACCGACTATCGGCCTGCATCCGCGAGACAACAAGATCCTGCTCGACGCGCTCAAAAAGCTCGGCGACAAAGGCAACACGCTGGTCGTCGTGGAACATGACGAGGACACGATTCGCCGCGCGGATCACATCATCGACATTGGTCCGGGTGCGGGAAAACGCGGCGGTACGGTCGTGGCGCAGGGCGGTGTTGCAGACCTTGCAGCACAACCCGATTCGCTTACCGGTCAGTTCCTGGCAAACCCGATCCAGCATCCGCTGCAACCGCGCCGCGAAGTAAAGACGCCCACCGCCAAACGCGCCGCAACGCCGGAAAACTGGCTCACGGTACATGGCGCAACGCTGCACAACCTGCGCAACGTCACGGCGAGCATGCCGCTCGGACGCCTGATTGCGATCACCGGCGTGAGTGGTTCCCTTTTCCAGCGGTATCACGCCAAGATCCTTCTGCGCTACATAACGTCAATTCGTCATTGAGCCTTTCGTTTTCCGCTCGTTTTTTTTTAGGCGAAATCTCGATCCAGGTCGGGCCGTGGTCACTGGC
>NZ_JBSIPA010000737.1:0-1913 GCF_053574605.1 Caballeronia sp. M23-90
TCCCGCCAAAGCCGCCGACGCCTGCAGCGCATCGGCGCCTTTGGCGGGTGAGGGGGTATCGGCCGTCGTGTCGGTGGCATCCGTCGATGTCGCGTCCGTGCTTGCCGTCGCAGCGTCGGCCGGATCGGCAGGCGTTTTCCCGGCACCGGTAGCACGTGCTTTCAGAATCGCAGCCTTTTCCGCTGCCGCCGCCGCGATTGCCTCGGGCGTTCCCGGCGCTGCCTTGGTCGCGTTAGCTGGTTTATCGGCTGACGCAGTCTTGTCGGTCTTCGATAAATCCGTCTGATCCGTCGCCGTGCTTTGATCCGCGCCGTCCGTTGTTTTAGCCTGATCGGTTGAATCCGTGTTGTCCGGTTTCGACGCATCGTGCACGCTGCCGCGCGCAGCCGCCGCCTTTGCAGCGGCTTTATCGGCTTGAGCGCGTTCCTGCACTTTGGCTTGTGCCGCTTCGCGCTCATTGGCCTTGGCGGTGATGCTGTGCAAGGTCGAGCCAAACGATGCCGCCGCTTCATCGCGAGCGGACGCCGCTGCTGTGCTGCGCGAAACAGCCGATACGCTCGACATACCCAGCAACGCGCTGGCCGAATTAACTGACGACATGAATGACCTCTTGTATCTTATGCAAGATAAATCTGCGTTAAAACCTACGCCCGTTCAGCACGCATCCGCAGCACCTTGGCGGAGTGCTCGTCGGAATCGCGCTGCTCGATCCTTGCGTCCTGTTTGGCCTGCACCGCGTCGGCGCGTGCAGCCAGCACCTGATACGAACCCAGCTTCTGCTTTTTCTGCTGCCATTCCGGCTTTGCCGCTTCAAGCCGTGCATTCGCGGCCACGAGCAACGCGCGCTGCTGGTTGATCGCGGAATCGAGCGTATCCACGAATGCCTGGAAGTTACGCAAGGTCTGCGCGGTCGTGCCTTCTTGCGCCGACGCTGTGAACCGCGCGTGATACTCATCGCGATACGTCACGAGCGAATTCAGTTGCGTCTCCACTTCGTTGCGTTCCTGCTGCAGCTTGCCGAGTTTTTTGGTCGCGGCTTCGAGTTCTTCTTCTGCGAGGTTGATCAGGGTGTTGATCGGCAGATGCTTTGACATGGAGGTCTGGTTCCTTCCTGATTATCTTTATCGGGTCTTCACGCGAACAGTTCGTCGAGTTTGGCCAAACTCGGTTCGAACATCGCCTGCTCGCGAAATCCTTGCTGCAAAAACGCTTCAATGCGCGGATACAACGCTATTGCCCGGTCCAGCAGCGCGTCGCGTCCGCTCGAATACGCGCCCACGTTGATCAAGTCCCGATTGCGCTGATAACGCGACAACATTTGCTTGAACAAGCGCACGCGGTCCAGATGTTTGTCGTCGATAAGCGCCGTCATTGCGCGGCTGATCGACGCCTCGATATCGATGGCCGGGTAATGCCCCGCTTCGGCCAGCGACCGCGACAGCACGATATGCCCGTCCAGAATTGCACGGGCAGAATCGGCGATAGGATCTTGCTGATCGTCCCCTTCCGTCAAGACCGTATAAAAAGCCGTAATCGATCCGCCGCCTTCCGGGCCGTTCCCCGTACGCTCGACGAGCGCCGGCAACTTGGCGAACACGGAGGGCGGATAGCCTTTGGTGGCGGGCGGTTCGCCGATAGCCAGCGCAATCTCGCGCTGGGCCATGGCGTAACGCGTGAGCGAGTCCATCAGCAAAAGTACGTGTTTGCCCTGATCGCGGAAATACTCGGCGAGCGAGGTCGCATATGTTGCGCCCTGCATACGGAGGATGGGCGAAACGTCGGCGGCCTTCAGTATTGACACCTGTGCGCTGGGCAGATGCACGCAACCATGTATGCCCTATCTCGAGTTTCCTGTTGATGCGATCGATCTTCCAGAAGCGGGTACTGCCAAGTACCTCGCCGCTCTCGCGCCT
>NZ_JBSIPA010000738.1:0-1904 GCF_053574605.1 Caballeronia sp. M23-90
TGTGGGCAGCGTGGTCGGCCAGTTGGCGAAGGCGGCAGGATGCCGGGCGGTGGGCATCGCGGGGGGTGCAGACAAGTGCCGGTACGTGACCGAGACGCTCGGCTTCGATGCGTGCGTCGATTACAAGGCTGGCAACCTGTACGAGGACCTGAAGGCGGCCTTGCCGGATGGGGTCGACGGTTATTTCGAGAACGTCGGCGGGGAAGTGCTCGACGCCGTGTTGCCGCGCATGAACGCGTTCGGCCGTATTGCGTTGTGCGGGATGGTCGCGACCTACGACGGCTCGCCCATGCCGCTCAAGAAACCTTCGCTATTGCTCACACAACGGCTGAAGGTCCAGGGGTTTATCGTGAGTGAGTCGCCGGAAGTGTGGCCCGAAGCGCTCGCTCAG
Source organism: Caballeronia sp. M23-90 (assembly GCF_053574605.1). NCBI lineage: Bacteria > Pseudomonadati > Pseudomonadota > Betaproteobacteria > Burkholderiales > Burkholderiaceae > Caballeronia > Caballeronia sp. M23-90. Next base: position 392 of record NZ_JBSIPA010000738.1, read on the forward strand.
CTCGGGGGCCTCGTCGCGCAGAAAAAGCTGCAGTATCGTGAAAGCATCGCGCAAGGGCTCGAGAACGCGCCCGAAGCGTTTCTCGGCTTGCTCACGGGCAAGAACTTCGGCAAACAGCTCGTCAAGCTGATCTGAGGCCGGGTGCACATCGAAGGGAGACACAGTGGATCAGTTCGACGGCAAGGTAGCGGTGATCACGGGCGCGGGCAGCGGCTTTGGCCGTGAGTTCGCGCTGAAGGGCGCGGCGCTCGGCATGAAGCTCGCACTCGCCGATATCGATGTCAAAGGCCTCACGGAAACCGTCGAGATGGCCCGTGCGTTGGGCGCGCAAGCGCTGGGCGTGCCGACAGACGTCTCCGATGCAAACCAGGTCGACGCCCTGGCACGCATGACCATGGACACGTATGACGCCGTGCACTTGTTGTTCAACAACGCGGGCGTCGGCGCAGGCGGATTCGTGTGGGAAAACAGTGCGAACGACTGGGCTTGGGTGTTCGGCGTCAACGTAATGGGCGTGGCGAACGGCGTGCGTGCGTTCACGCCGTTGATGCTCGCGCAGAACGAACCGGCGCATATCGTCAACACGGCGTCTGTCGCGGGTTTGTTATCCGCGCCCGCAATGGGCGTGTACAACGCATCGAAGCACGCGGTCGTCGCATTGACCGAGACGCTTTATCACGACCTGAAGATCGTCGGCGCTCCCGTGGATTGTTCATTGTTGTGTCCGGCGTTCGTACCCACCGGAATCGCTCAGGCCGAGCGTGCGCGGCCTGAGGAATTGCGTAACGAAGAGCCCATGACGCCATCGCAAACCATGGCAGTCAAGCAGCTAACGAAAGCGGTAGAAGGCGGCAAGCTGAGTGCAAAGGAGGTGGCGGAAATCACTTTTGAGGCCGTGCGCCAACGCCGTTTTTACGTGCTGACGCATCCGAAGATCCTGGCGTCGGTGCAACTGCGCTTCGACGATGTCGCGCAAATGCGGAACCCGACCGATCCGCTTTCGCTGAAGCCCGAGGTGAAAGAGCGGCCTTGAGCACCGATGTGTCATCATCGCGAGCTTTTACCGCCATCCTATTCCCTTGCCGCTGAATCCTGCCATTGCCCAGGTCCTCGAACTGATCGCGAAGGCGAAGCGGCCGCCGTTTCATACGCTGAGCGCTGCCGCAGCGCGGGCATCGTATGAACGCAGCGCCCTGATCATCGATATCGCGCCGGCACCCATGTTCGATATCCAGGATCTGGCTATTCCCGCGCGAGACGGCGCGTCCATTCGCGCGCGGCTTTTTCATCCGGTCGAACCGGCGTGGACCTCCCCGGCGCCGACGCTCGTGTACTTCCACGGCGGCGGTTTCGTGGTGGGGAGCATCGATACCCATGCGGCCCTGGTGTCGGGCCGGCTCTACGTCCAGTACTTGGCACCTGCGTTGAGATTGTCCGATCACGGAAAACGTGATGTCCGCCAAAGTAGTGCTGTGCGCCGCAAATAGATATGAGAGCCGCTTCCAACCGGTTC
>NZ_JBSIPA010000739.1:0-1815 GCF_053574605.1 Caballeronia sp. M23-90
CCGCCGCCCCTCCGAGCTCGCAAGCCGGCGTCGACATGCGCCGCGCAGCAGGGCCACATCATGCCTGGCAGTGACATCAGGCCGCCGTTCACGACGCTGCCAAAGCCGCTTTTTCCCAGCGCACGCGCGACCCATTGCGGCGGAATCAGCGCCTGCACTGCGGAGCCGAGCAAGAGGCCCAGGACCATCGCTTGCCAGATCGCCTTGCCGTACGCAAACGCGTAATCGATAGCCGCTTTCCACGACGGCTCGGGCGCACTCGCGGCCGTGCCCATCAGGATCGATTTACCGATGGAATGCTGGCTGGCCGCAACGAACGCACGGTTGTAGTACGGAAACCATTTGACGTAGAACAGGCCGACGACGGCGATCAGCAGGAAGACGATCCAGCCGGCCGCTACGCGGGGTTGTCGAAGAGTGGATTGCATGGTTGGTCTTGGTTTTTAAGAAAAAATAAGGTGTCACGCCGCGCTCGCGGAGATCTCGAGCTGCGCGAGCAGCGCCCTCGCCTGCTCGACGACATCGGCGTCATTCGGGCGGAACAGCACACGCGTAGCGCGCGGCAACTCGGTGAAATGCGCGCCGCTGCTGCGGGTATAGGCGGGATCGTAATGCTGGTCGATCAGTTCGCGAGCGAGTTCGGGGCCCCGGTTTTCATCGATCAGCTTGTGCCAGTGGTGCACCCGCTCCCGGCTATGCAAACCGATCAGCTTCGATAACTGCTGCTTGAACAAGTCGGGATCGTGGGACAGATGCGCGTAATCATGCAGGAGGAACGCAGCGCGGTCGTCTCGGCTTGCTTCGACCTGGATGCAATCGCCGCGATGAAACGTGTCCACCAGCGCGAGCGGCAACGCCACCGCGCCGATCCGCCGGCTTTCCGCCTCGACAAACACAGGCCGCGCCGGATCGAAGCCCCGCAGCGCGCCGACCAGCAACGTATCGAACCATTTCTGCGATGGCTGCGGTTCGCCCGGCAATGCGCCGAGCAGCGATCCGCGATGCGCCGCAAGCTGCTCCAGGTCGAGCGTCTGCGCCCCGGCAACCCTCAAAGCGTGCAGCAAACGCGTCTTGCCGCTGCCTGTCGGGCCCGTCAGCGCGATGTAGCGAAACGCCGCCGGAAGACGCTCGAGCGTCTCGATCGTCGCGCGCCGGTAGGTCTTGTATCCGCCTTCCAGTTGCCGCGCCTGCCAGCCGATCATGTTGAACATGGTCGCCATGGAGCCGGACCGGGTACCGCCGCGCCAGCAATAAATCAGCGGGCGCCAATTGCGGGGCCGGTCGGCGAAGACCGTATCCAGATACCGCGCGATATTTCGCGCGACCAGCGCCGCGCCCACCCGGGCGGCTTCGAAGGGCGAAACCTGCTTGTACATCGTGCCGATGCGCACACGCTCTTCGTTGCTCAGCACCGGCGCGTTCAACGCGCCCGGAATGTGGTCATCGGTGAATTCGAGTGGTGTGCGGACGTCGATTATTTCGTCGAAATCGGCCAGCCGGTCGAGCGGAACAAGCAGGTTTTTCAAGGTGCGACGCTACAAAGTGAACAAATACGGTGGACAAACCGGAGGTTTCGGATTATCGCATGGGCAAAACGGACAGTGGATGGTCCGCATTTTTGACCATGCACGGATACGTCGCATACTTCAGTATTGGATGGCCGCCCTGAAATCAAGGATCACGCGATGAGCTACAACGAGACTATCGGTCATCGGACGTATCGTTTCGACGACCTGAAAACCCTGCTGGCCCGAGCCACGCCGCAGCGCTCCGGCGATCAGCTTGCGGGCGTCGCGGCGCCACCGAGGAAGAGCG
>NZ_JBSIPA010000073.1:0-19493 GCF_053574605.1 Caballeronia sp. M23-90
GCTTGAACAAATGCCGCTTACCGCGGTGGCGCGGCCGCATCTGCAAGTGCTCGCCGACTACACGCACGACACCATCCACCTCGGTGTACGCGATGGTGACGACGTGCTGTACATCGACAAGATTCCGGGCACACGCGGCCTCGAAATGCGTTCCCGCGTAGGTCACCGCATGCCGATGGCGTCCACCGGCATCGGCAAGGCGATGATGCTCGACCTGCCACCCGAAAAGTGGTCGACGCTGCTCGAAGCGTCGCATCGGGTGCTCGCCAAGGTGAGTTTCCGGCCGGATCACCAGCCTGATTCGGATACCTTCGTGCAGCGCATGACGCGCTATGCCCAGGGCGGTTTCACCTTCGACCTGGAAGAAAACGAAGCGTCCATCCGCTGCGTCGCCGCGCCTGTGCGCGATGCATCCGGCGCGATCGTCGCGGCGCTTTCGGTGGCGAGCACGATCCCCTACATGCCGACCGAGCGCATGGAAGAACTGATTCCCGTCGTGCAGCGCGAAGCGCGCGCGATATCGCAAGAACTCGGCTGGCGCGTGCCGCAGCCCGCAACACGCAGGATCAAACGATGAGCGTTGCCCACGACCAATCCACGGCTGCGCTGATAGCACTCGACTGGGGCACCACGGCGCTGCGCGCCTATCTCCTCGATGCACATGGCGTGGTGCTGGACACCCGCGCGTCATCGGCGGGGATCATGAATTTGCCGCGCCCGGCGGCGGAAGGCGGTTTCGATATCGTCTTCGATGAAACCTGCGGCGCGTGGCTAGCCGCCAACCCGCAACTTCCGGTGATCGCTGCCGGCATGGTCGGCAGCGCGCAGGGCTGGGTGGAAGCGCCGTATGTGACCACGCCCGCGGATTCCGCAGCGCTGGTGGCGGGCATCGTGCGCGTGACGACGAATAAGGGCGTCACGGTGCATATCGTGCCGGGCGTGCTGGAAGACGGCGCGCTGCCGAACGTGATGCGCGGCGAAGAAACGCAGATCTTCGGCGCGCTCTCCGGCGACACCACGCACAGCGAGTTGATCGGCTTGCCGGGGACGCATGCGAAGTGGGCGTTTGTATCGGCGGGACGGATCGAGCGCTTCTATACGTTCATGACCGGCGAGACCTTCGGCGCGCTGCGCGATCACACGATCCTCGGCCGCACGATGCGCGCCGCCGATCAGCACGACATGCCGGCGTTCATTCGCGGCGTCGATACCGCCAAGGACGCCGGCCACGCCGGCATGCTGGCGACGATCTTCAGCACGCGCACGCTGGGCCTGACCGGAAAACTCAAGCCCGAACAGCAGGCCGATTACCTCTCGGGCCTGCTGATCGGCCACGAATTGCGCGGCCTCAACGAAGTGCTCGCACGCGAGCAATCGGACCTCGCGGGCAAGACGCTCAGGCTGATCGGCAACGATGCGCTGTGCGAGCGGTATCGGCATGCGCTTGCGCGCTTCGGTTGCAACGATGCCCAAACCGTCGCCCATGCCACCGAACGCGGCTTGCACGAAATCGCGCTGCAGGCCGGGCTGATCCGCTCGACGGCCCGCGCGAACTAATCAGGAGCAGAACATGAGCGATATCGATATCAACCTTCCCGGCCCATACACGCCGCACGCCGGACTTGCCGCTGCGTTCAGCGCATGTCCGCTGATCGCGATCCTGCGCGGCGTGACGCCGGCGGACGCCGCCGACCATGGCCGCGCGCTGTACGAAGCGGGCTTTCGGATCGTCGAAGTGCCGCTGAATTCGCCGCAGCCGTTCGACAGCATCGCGGCGATCCGTCAGGCGCTTCCCGCCGATGCGATCGTTGGCGCGGGAACGGTCTTGCATCCACATTACGTGGGTGAAGTGAAAAAGGCCGGTGGCGAATTGATCGTGATGCCGCACAGCGACGGCGATGTGGTGCGTGCTGCAAAGTCTCAAGGTTTGGCATGCGCCCCGGGCGTGGCGACACCGAATGAGGCGTTTATCGCGCTGAAGAATGGCGCCGATGTGCTGAAGATGTTTCCCGCCGAGCAACTCGGCGCGCACGTGGTGAAGGCGTGGCGCGCGGTGATTTCCGCGAAGGTTCCGCTCGTGCCGGTCGGCGGTATCGCGCCGGACAACATGGGGCCGTTTCTCACCGCGGGCGCGAACGGATTCGGTCTCGGGTCGGCGTTGTACAAGCCGGGCCAAAGCGCGGCGACGACCCTGGCGCATGCGAAGGCATACATCAATGGATTGGCTGTGGCGCGAGGCCAGAAGAAATGAACCGGCTTGCAGGCAAAGTCGCGATGATCACCGGCGCCGGACGTGGCATCGGCGCTGCGATTGCGGCCGCGTTCGTGCGCGAAGGCGCGGCTGTGGTTCTGGCGGAACTGGATATGGATCTGGCGCGCGAAACCGCGCAGCGGATCGGCTCCGCTGAAAACGTGCTCGCCAACGTGCTCGCGGTGCAGACGGACGTGACGCAAAGCGCATCGGTGCAAAACGCGGTCAAGGAAGCTGAAGCGAAATTCGGTCCCGTCGATGTGCTCGTGAACAACGCCGGCATCAACGTGTTCTGCGATCCGCTGACCATGACCGACGACGACTGGCGCCGCTGCTTCGCCGTCGATCTCGATGGCGTCTGGAACGGTTGCCGGGCCGTACTGCCGGGCATGGTGGAACGCGGGCGCGGCAGCATCGTGAATATTGCGTCCACGCATTCGTTCAAGATCATCCCGGGCTGCTTTCCGTATCCGGTGGCGAAGCACGGCGTGATCGGATTGACGCGGGCGTTGGGTATTGAATACGCGGGGCGGCAGGTTCGCGTGAATGCAATTGCGCCGGGTTATATCGAAACGCAGCTCACCCACGACTGGTGGAACGAGCAGGCCGATCCGGCAAAAGCGAAACAGGCAACGCTCGATCTTCAGCCGATGAAACGCATCGGCCAGCCGGAAGAAGTGGCGATGACGGCGGTGTTCCTGGCATCCGATGAAGCGCCGTTCATCAACGCAAGTTGCATCACCGTCGATGGCGGGCGCTCGGCGCTGTACCACGATTAAGAAAGAGAAATAAGCGAATTCAGCAGTATCGGATGACGCACTGGCCGTGGTGCGACGTCATGAAAACAAAACGCGGCCAACACCTTCGTACCAACTAGACATTCAAGTCAGGAGACAGACCATGAAACGCAGAATGTTCATCACGCTGGTTGCCACGGCTACGGCTGCAAGCGCCACCATGTTCGCGGCGCCGATCGCGCAGGCCGCTGATCCGGTCAAGATCGGCTTTCTCGTGAAGCAGCCGGAAGAACCGTGGTTCCAGGACGAATGGAAATTCGCCGAAATGGCCGCCAAGGACAAGGGCTTCACGCTGGTGAAGATCGGCGCGCCGTCGGGTGAAAAAGTCATGAGCGCGATCGACAACCTCGCCGCGCAAAAGGCCCAGGGTTTCGTGATCTGCACGCCTGACGTCAAGCTCGGACCGGGCATTGTCGCCAAGGCGAAAGCTGCAGGGCTCAAGATGATGACGGTCGATGACCGCCTGGTCGACGGATCGGGCAAGCCGATCGAATCGGTCCCTTACATGGGCATTTCGGCGTTCAATATCGGCAAGCAAGTGGGCGACGGCATTGCTGCAGAGATCAAGAAGCGCGGCTGGAACATGGCCGACGTGGGCGCGATCGACGTGACGTATGAGCAACTTCCGACGGCGCATGACCGTACCGCTGGCGCAGTCGAAGCGCTGGTCGCCGCCGGTTTCCCGAAGGCGAACATCGTGATGGCGCCGCAAGCCAAGACCGATACGGAAAACGCCTTCAATGCAGCGAACATCGCGTTGACGAAAAACACGAAGTTCAAGCACTGGGTCGCATTCGGTCTTAACGACGAAGCTGTTCTCGGCGCCGTGCGTGCAGCAGAAGGCCGTGGCTTCAAGGCGGACAACATGATTGGCGTGGGTATTGGCGGCTCGGATTCGGCTTTGAACGAATTCAAGAAACCGAACCCGACCGGCTTCTATGGCACGGTGATCATCAGCCCGAAGCGTCATGGCGAAGAAACGACGGAACTGGTCTACACGTGGATCAAGGACGGCAAGGAACCGCCGCTCGTGACGCTCACGACCGGCATGCTGGCAACGCGTGACAACGTGGCCGACGTGCGCGAGAAGATGGGCCTCGCATCGGCTAAGTAAGCGGCCAAGTAAGTTCTGTGTAGTACGGACCGCGTTGCACAAGCCGCGCGGTCCGCTCGAATTCCAAGGAGGCGATGTGTCAGCGACGCTGCGTTTTGACAATATCGGCAAGATTTTTCCAGGCGTGCGCGCGCTCGACGGCGTGTCGTTCGACGTCAACGCCGGCGAAGTGCACGGTCTGATGGGCGAGAACGGCGCGGGTAAATCGACTTTGCTGAAAGTGCTGGGCGGTGAATATCAACCCGATTCCGGGCGTGTCCTGATCGATGGCAACGAGGTCAAGTTCTCGAGTGCTGCGGCATCGATTGGGGCGGGCATCGCGGTGATTCACCAGGAATTGCAGTACGTACCGGATTTGACCGTGGCCGAGAACCTGTTGCTCGGCGCGTTGCCGAGCACGCTCGGCTGGGTGCACAAGCGCGAAGCGAAAAAGCATGTGAGCGAACGCTTGCGGCAGATGGGCGTGGATCTCGATCCGAACGCGAAGCTGAAGAAGCTTTCCATCGCGCAACGGCAGATGGTGGAAATCTGCAAGGCGCTCCTGCGCAACGCACGCGTGATTGCGCTCGATGAACCCACGTCTTCGCTCTCGCATCGCGAGACGGAAGTGCTGTTCAAGCTCGTGCGCGATCTGAAAGCGGATAACCGCGCGCTGATCTATATCTCGCACCGGATGGATGAGATCTACGAGTTGTGCGACACGTGCACGATTTTCCGCGATGGCCGCAAGATCGCGTCGCACGCGAATCTGGGCGAAGTCCCGCGCGATACGCTCGTGCAGGAAATGGTCGGCCGCGAGATTGCGGACATTTACGATTACAAGGCGCGGCCGCTCGGCGACGTGCGCTTTTCGGTGAAGAACATTGAAGGCCACGCGCTGCGTGAACCGACGAGTTTCGAAGTGCGTCGCGGCGAGATCGTCGGCTTCTTCGGGCTGGTCGGCGCAGGCCGCAGCGAACTGATGCACCTGGTCTACGGCGCGGACAGCAAGAAGGCTGGCACGATTGCGCTCGATGGCAAGCCGATCAAGATCCGCAGTGCGGGCGAAGCGATCCGTCACGGAATCGTGCTGTGTCCGGAAGACCGGAAGGAAGAGGGCATCATCGCGATGGCGACGGTTTCCGAGAACATCAACATCTCGTGCCGGCGTCACTATCTGCACGCGGGTTTGTTTCTCGACCGGAAGAAAGAAGCCGCAACGGCTGACCGGTTTATCCAGTTGCTGAAGATCAAGACGCCGAGCCGCAAGCAAAAGATCCGCTTCCTCTCTGGCGGCAATCAGCAAAAAGCCATTCTGTCGCGCTGGCTCGCCGAGCCGGAACTGAAGGTCGTGATCCTCGATGAACCCACGCGCGGTATTGACGTGGGCGCCAAGCACGAGATCTACAACGTCATCTATCAACTCGCCGAACGCGGTTGCGCGATCGTGATGATCTCGTCCGAATTGCCCGAGGTGCTGGGGGTATCGGACCGGATCGTGGTGATGCGGCAAGGGCGGATCGCGGGCGAATTGCCGCGCGGACAAGCGAACGAACAATCAGTGCTGAATCTTGCGCTGCCTGTGCAAACCGAAACGACTGCGCAGGCAGCCTGAAGCGAAAAGTGGAGACGGAGGACATCATGGAAGTCAGGGAAAACATAGCAAACACGCTGGTGCCGGCGAAGAACGACAAGCAGAAGTGGTGGCAGCAGATCACCGAATACAGCTTGATCGTGATCTTCGTGGTGATGTTCATCACCATGTCGCTGTCGGTCGATCACTTCTTCTCGATCGAAAACATGCTCGGGCTCGCGCTGTCGATTTCGCAGATCGGCATGGTCGCCTGCACGATGATGTTCTGTCTGGCATCGCGCGATTTCGACTTGTCGGTCGGGTCCACGGTCGCGTTCGCCGGCGTGCTCTGCGCGATGGTGTTGAACGCGACAGGCAATACGTTCATCGCGATCATCGCGGCGGTCGCGGCAGGTTCGGCGATCGGCTTCGTGAATGGCGCAGTGATCGCGTACTTGCGGATCAACGCGCTGATCACCACGCTCGCCACCATGGAAGTGGTGCGCGGGCTTGGGTTTATCGTGTCGCATGGTCAGGCGGTCGGCGTGTCGTCGGATACGTTTATCGCGCTCGGCGGATTGACGATGTTCGGCGTTTCGCTGCCGATCTGGGTCACGCTGGCGTGTTTCATTGTGTTCGGCGTGCTGCTGAACCAGACCGTGTACGGACGCAATACGCTCGCAATCGGCGGTAACGCAGAAGCGTCACGTCTGGCGGGTATCAATGTAGAACGCACGCGTGTCTGGATCTTCCTGATCCAGGGCGCGGTCGCAGCGCTTGCCGGTGTGATCCTGGCATCGCGGATTACGTCGGGTCAGCCGAACGCGGCCGATGGCTTCGAGCTCAACGTGATTTCCGCGTGCGTGCTTGGCGGCGTGTCGCTGCTTGGCGGCCGTGCGACCATTTCGGGCGTGGTGATCGGCGTGCTGATCATGGGTACGGTCGAGAACGTGATGAACCTGATGAACATCGACGCGTTCTATCAGTACCTCGTTCGCGGCGCGATCCTGCTCGCCGCCGTGCTGCTCGACCAGTTGAAGAACCGCGGCTCACGCGATTAATTAGGGGTTCGTAAAACGATGGCCAGTTCAGTCGATAAAACCCTTGCGCGCTATCCGAGTCTCGCCGGCAAGGTGGTGCTGATCACCGGCGGCGCGACCGGAATTGGCGCGGCGTTCGTCGAGCATTTCTTCGATCAGGGCGCGAAGGTCGCGTTCTTCGATATCGACACTAACGCCGGCGAAGCACTTGCCGACCAGCTCGGCGCGGATCTGGACGAAAGCCAATTCCGGCCCGTGTTCCTGCGCGTGGACCTGACGGATATCGTTGCGTTGCGGCAGGGAATCGCCGATGTTCGCAGCACGCTTGGACCCGTCGGCGTGCTCGTGAACAACGCGGCGAACGACAAGCGCCACAAGATCGAAGACGTGACGCCCGAGTCGTATGACGCGGGTATCGCCGTGAATGTGCGCCATCAGTTCTTCGCGGCGCAGGCTGTCATAGACGATATGAAACAGCTTGGCGGCGGCTCGATCATCAATCTGGGATCGATTAGCTGGATGCTGAAGAACGGCGGTTTCCCGGTCTACACCACGGCAAAGGCGGCGGTGCAAGGCATGACGAACGGTCTTGCGCGCGATCTCGGGCCGTTCAATATCCGCGTGAATTCGCTCGTGCCGGGCTGGGTGATGACGGACAAGCAGAAGCGCCTGTGGCTCGATGACGCCGGAAAGCGTGCGATCAAGGAAGGGCAATGTATCGATGCAGAACTGCTGCCCGAGCATCTCGCCCGCGCCGCGTTGTTCCTCGCTGCTGACGACAGCCGCATGATGACCGCGCAGGAAGTCGTGATCGACGGAGGCTGGGCGTGAAGGCGCAATTGTTGATCGACAGCAAAAGCGCGCTTGGCGAGGGCGCGACGTGGTGCGCCGCGAGCGGACGGTTCTACTGGACGGACATTGAAGGCAAGCGTTTGTGGCGCTACGATCCGCGTGATGCGCGCCGCGAGTGCTTCGAGATGCCGGAGCGCCTGGCGTGTTTCGCGTTGTGCTCAGATCCCGATTCGCTGTTGCTCGGCCTGGCATCGCGCCTGGCGTTTTTCGATTTGCGGACCGGTGTAATCGAAACCATCATGTCGGTTGAAGACGGCTTGCCGACGCGTTTGAACGATGGCCGATGCGACCGCCAGGGCCGCTTGGTCTTCGGCACCAAGCACGATGTAGCAAACGCAGAAAAGGTGGGCGGGTTTTATCGGCTGAATCTGGATTTGTCGCTGGAGCGTTTGCCGCTCGGCGATGCCGCAATTCCAAACAGCATTGCATTCAGCCCGGACGGATCGACCATGTATTACTGCGATTCCCCGACGCGCCAGATCCGCGCCTGCGATTACGATTACGATTCGTTCGAGAACCAGCGCGTGTTCACCGAACTTACCGATGCTACCGGCGAGCCGGATGGATCGACCATCGATCGCGATGGTGGTTTGTGGAATGCCCAATGGGGCGGCGCGCGGGTGGTGCGGTATGGCGCCGATGGCCGGGAAACGGCGCGCGTCGATGTGCCTACCACTCAGCCAAGTTGCGTCGCGTTCGGCGGGCCGCAACTCGGCACGCTGTACATAACGAGCGCGCGGATTGGCCTTGACCATGCCGCGCTGCAGAACGACTTGCGTGCGGGCGGGGTATTTATAGCGACGCCGGCGGCAAGGGGTATCGCGGAACCGGTGTTTCGCGGAAACTGAAGGCCGTCGATTGTTTCGACGATCGCCTTGCAGCACCACGATGCAAAAAAACTGAGGCGGCGCGCACGACGCGCTGCCCGCAAACTCCCGGGCATGCTGGGGCTTCGCGCCAGGATCGCGGGAACGTTCGCCTCTCGGAGACTTGGACATGACCGTTGCCCGTTCCGCATCCAGCCCTAAAAGCCCGCCTGTTGCGCCTCGTCCCGCCGCGCCCACCCGCCGATCCAAACTCGCTGCTGCAACTGAACCGCCGATCCGGCCGGGTCCGTCGACATCCGTTGTAGCGATGGGCGGCGCCGGCCGCGATGGCTGCATCACGCTCGCCAACGCGCAGTTGCGACTGGATATCGCACCAGCGCTTGGCGGGGGCATCACGCGCTTCGACTGGCGCAGCGAAGGCACGCTCGTGCCCATCTTCCGGCCGTGCCTCGAACCCAGCGCCGCCACCGATCCCAACGAACTCGCGTGTTATCCGCTGCTGCCGTATTCGAATCGTATTGGTGGAGGGCGGTTCCAGTTTCTGGGGCGCGGTATCGATGTCCCGTGCAACCGTCCCGGCGAACCCTTGCCCCTTCACGGCGATGGGTGGCTTGGCGCGTGGGATGTGGCATCGGAGAGTTCCACGCACGTGCGTCTCACGCTCGACCGGCGCAACGGCAAGCCGTATTCGTACAAGGCGAGCCAGTCGTTCATGCTCGAAGGTGCGACGCTGGTGGTGACGTTATCGATTGAAAACACCGGGCGCGAGAAGTTGCCTTTCGGGCTCGGTCTGCATCCGTTCCTGACTCGCGAAGCCGATACCGAATTGTCCGCCGCCGCCGATGGCCTCTGGCTTTGCGGCGATGACTTCCTGCCCGTGCGCCACGTTCCGGCGCCGCCCGCGTGGCAATTCGGCGTGGCGTACCCCATGCCTACGGCCATGATCAACAACGCGTTCACCGGATGGAGCGGGCGCACGAGCGTGATGTGGCCGACGCGGGGTTTGTCGCTCACCATTTCCGCCGATACCGATTACTACGTGCTCTACGCGCCGGCCGGGAAGGACTTTTTCTGCTTTGAACCCGTCGATCATCCGATCAACGCGGTCAATCTGCCAGGCGGCGGCGAGGCGAACGGGATGACGGTTCTCGCGCCGGGCGAAAGTCTCTCGCGTGAGTTCAGCTTTACGGTCGAGCGGTCGGGAGAAGCCGAGCGGCGCGGAAGGCCGAAGCAGCCTGCGGGGCAGAAAGCGCGGAAGACGGCGGCGGTGGTTCGATAACTGTCATTTGGCGGCTTTGGCTCGCGCGGTAAAATGCGGGATCGCTTAATCTGCGCTCTCGCTTACGGATACCCATGTCTTTCATCGAATCGCTCAACGCCGCGTGGTCGCGCACCCAGTCAATGCTTTGCGTCGGGCTCGATCCGGAGCCTTCAAGGTTCCCGGGCGCGTTCAACGGCCGCGCCGATTCGATCTTCGATTTTTGCCGTGAAATCGTCGATGCTACGGCGCCGTTTGTTTGTTCCTTCAAGCCGCAGATTGCTTACTTTTCGGCGCATCGGGCGGAGGATCAGCTCGAGCAGTTGATCGCGCATATTCATGAGCGACATCCGGGGTTGCCGGTTATTTTGGATGCTAAGCGCGGGGATATTGGGAGTACGGCCGAGCAGTATGCGATTGAGGCTTTTGATCGGTATCAAGCTGATGCGGTTACCGTTAATCCTTATATGGGGTTTGATTCTGTTCAGCCGTATCTGGAACATGAAGGGAAGGGCGTGATCGTGCTTTGCCGGACGTCCAATGCGGGGGGATCGGATCTGCAGTTTCTTAATGTCGATGGGACGCCGTTGTATCAGGTTGTTGCAAGGCTGGCGGCTGAGAAGTGGAATGGGAGCGGGGAGTTGGGGTTGGTCGTGGGCGCGACTTTTCCGAAGGAGATTGAGGTCGTTCGGGCGATTGTTGGGGATATGCCGTTGCTGATTCCTGGGATCGGCGCTCAAGGCGGGGATGTCGAGGCTACGGTTCGGGCGGGACGGGTTAAGTCCGGGAATGCAGGGATGCTGATCAATTCTTCGCGGGCGATTATCTATGCAGGGAAAGGCGAGGATTTCGCTGATGCTGCGGGGGAGGCGGCGAAGCGGACGCGGGATGCGATTAATGCGGTCGGTTCTTAAGCACTTAACAGTGCCTGTTGTTGGGACGTCGCGACGGGCAGCTATCGAGGTAAAACAGCCATTCATCGAGTCCCCGCTGACTGGGGGTGAACACAACGCCCTTGATATCATGTACCGATGTTGTCGCCATCGCGGCGATTACCATTTGGAGGTTGAGGTTGGACGCAGCCAGGGTTAAAGAAGAGGTGTGGGCACTCGCGGACGAATTAAACGCGGCATTAGGCACTCCACTCATCGAGCCGTACCAGCAAGAAATCTCCGTTAAAAACATAAGCCTTACAGGCCCCAAAGGAGAGCGGCTTTATATCAAGCCCGCGAGCGGACGCTACATGATCGCGCTTTCTGGCAATTCTCTCGTCGCCAGAATGGAAGCCTTTATGGAGCGCTTGACAGGCGGAAAACGCCAAGGCTACAACCACCCCCATGTGAGCCGAGAGCCCTACTGGTACGTCAACGACTACGCTCAAGTTCGCGAGGCAGCCTATTTTTATGCGCAAGCCACATTGCCTCCGAATAATGGAGAGACAGTCGACGCGGTGCACGCACCACACCGCCGACATATCGAAGAAGCGACCGGCGATAAAGTTCGTCAACCTGTTTCCACAGCGATGCCTGAAGGCCCGCGGACGTTGCGCGATCCCACCGCGATTGAGGCTCGGCAGGCGAGACTTAACGACCCGCACATTGCCCCGCTAACTCAGTATGTGGTCCGACTGCGCAACCGACACCCGAGCTGGGAGTTTCCAGACTTCGACCCGCTTGACGGCGGCATCGAAGCAGAACTGCTGTTCCTGCTCGAGAAGCCGGGTCCCATGACGTCGCCGACGCACATGCGGAAAGGCTCGGGTTTCATCTCCCGCGATAACGACGATCCGACGGCGGAGGCAACTTTCTCCTTCATGCGGGAAGCTCGCATCGATCGCAAGCGTGTCGTACTCTGGAACATCATCCCCGGCTGGAATGGACAACGCAAGATTGCACCGGGCGAAGTCGACGCCGGTGTCAAGGAACTTCGCGACCTGCTTCAGTTTTTACCGCGGGTCCATACTGTTGTTCTCGTGGGAAACAAGGCCCAAAAAGCAGAACCAGTTATTTATCAGCTCAATCTTTGCATCCTTAAATCCGCACACCCTGGGCCACTAGTCAAAGGATCAAACCGAGCTTTGTGGGACCGAATATCGCAGCAGTGGGCGGAAGCCGCTATGGCTTCAACCGAGAATAATCGACAGGCCAGGCATAGATGAATCCGGGCAGATGTTCGGCTGGCGAGCATGGCCGTCGCCCTCTACACGGCTTTTGCGGAATATTGCGAATCAGATCATCGGCGAGCAGACCGTGCGGATTCTGAATACGGATAACCCTATTATCAGGCCGGTCGGTGACGAAGTGACCCGCGAAAAGATGGTTACACGAATGGCACTAACGGACGGCATAAAGGACATTCAAGTGTCCAATTGACGCCACTTGTGAAGGGCCGAAACTGGCCGGGTTGAGGCAGTACACCCGGCAATTTACTCGCCGGAAACCGGCCATTCAGCGGTGGCGGACGAGACCTTGGCTTCTTAAACTGGATGTTGACCTTGACCGGCAGCTTAGGCCGATATGCGCCAAAACTACGCGTTGGCGGTGTTAGGTGTGCGCCATTGGACCGTGTCTAGAAAGGTAGATTCGAACCACCCGCAGCCGTCATCGTTATCCGCCCCATCCCACGCACGATCAACAAGTCTTCGCCTCTCAATCCCCGTCAAGTGCCTCTCGCATAGCTGCCGCGTAGCAAATACGCTTTATCGCGCAAGGTCTTGTCGTCGACCACCCCTTCGAGATATCCCGAGGCTTGCCGTTACCCGCGCATTGCATGCATGGCATTGCGGCGATACGTCGTGCGCGCCCGAAGCCCGACGGGCGCTTCAGCCTCCTAATTCTTTTTCAGGCGGCCGCGACAGAGTAAGAAGCCTTACCGTATGATCCAACGCCCCTGCCTCGCCCGCCTCACCCCTCCATCAACTCCCGCACCCGCGCCGCCAGTGCATCGATAGAAAACGGCTTGGTCAGTATCTTCATTCCCGGCCCAAGTGCCTCGTCACCAATAACGGCGGCCTCCGCATACCCCGTAATAAACAATGTTTTCACATCAGGTCGCAACGCTTGAGCCGCGTCCGCCATTTGACGCCCGTTCATGCCGCCGGGCAGGCCGACATCGGTAATGATAAGGTCGATATCCCCGTTAGATCGCAGCGCCTTGAGACCTGCGACGCCATCCGCGGCCTCGACCACGGCATAGCCGAGTTCCGTAAGTACATCGGCAACCAGCATACGCACGGTCGCTTCGTCGTCCACCACAAGCACAGTCTCGCCATCGTGCGCGAAGGCGGCCGGCACCTTGCTCGCCACTTCCGCACCGCCGGCCACGACGCCTGTATGACGCGGCAGATAAAGCCGAACCGTCGTGCCTTGCCCAACGTTTGAATGAAGACGCACCAGGCCACCGGACTGCTGCGCGAAGCCATAGATCATCGAAAGGCCAAGGCCGGTTCCCTGGCCGATCGGCTTCGTGGTGAAAAACGGTTCAAACACACGGGCCATCACTTCCGGCGTCATGCCGATGCCGGTATCGCTGACGCTGAGGGTAAGGTATTGCCCCTCAGGAATGTCGTACGCTCGGGCCGCCTGCCGGTCGAGAGACCGGTTGGCCGTCTCGATGATGATGCGCCCACCTTCGGGCATGGCATCGCGAGCGTTGATGCACAGGTTCAACAGCGCGTTTTCAAGCTGGCTCGCATCGACAAGCGCCGGCCACAGCTCCGGCGCTCTCATGGTCTCGATGGTGATGCTAGGCCCCACCGTGCGCCGGATGAGCTCTGTCATCCCGTTCACCAGCATGTCGACATTGGTCGGACGCGGATCGAGCGTCTGGCGTCGCGAAAAGGCCAGCAGGCGATGGGTGAGTGCGGCGGCGCGTTCGGTCGCGCCTTTCGCCGCGACCATGTACCTGTCGAGATCCGTCACCCGGCCTTGGGCAATCCGTAGCCTCATCAGCTCCAGGGCGCCCGAGATGCCGGCGAGCAGGTTATTGAAGTCGTGTGCAAGGCCGCCGGTGAGCTGGCCGACCGCTTCCATCTTCTGGGACTGACGCAACTTTTCTTCGGCTTGCATTAACTCCGCGGAGCGTTCCGCAACACGCTGCTCGAGGTTCTCGTTGAGAAAGCGCAGCGCCGCAATGGCGCGATCGCGCTCGTCTTCAATGTTGCGCCGTGCCTCGACATCGATGACAACGCCCGGAAAGCTGAGCGGGGTGCCGTCCGGCCCGAGATCGACGCGCCCGTTCGCCTCGATCCAGTAGTAGTTCCCATCAACACGACGGACCCGGTACTGGTGGGCATAGTGGCCACCGCGAGCGATTGCCTCATTGATCGCACCGGCTAAACCGCCTTGGTCGTCGGGGTGGACGTTTGCGATGATCTGGGCGAGCGGAATGCCATCGCGGCCAAGCGCGGGATCGAGACCAAACGCCCGGGCAAAGGCCTCGTCGACCTTGAACCGGTCGTTAAGCAAGTCCCAGTGCCAGGTACCGATGATCGCACCAGCGGCGAGGGCGAGTTGCACGCGTTCCGCGTTCTGGCGGGCCAACGCTTCGCTGACACGTAGACGCTGATCTGCCTCCCGGCGCGCGGTTACATCGTTGAAGAGGATCGCGATCTGACGGTCAGCAGGGTCTCCGACGCGCACGGCCCGCACGTCAAACCAGCGCTGGAAAGCTTCGGCGTAGTTTTCGAAGATGGTTGGCTCGCCCGTCTTGGCTACGTGCCCATATGTCTCGAACCAGAATGGCTCCAGGTTCGGTGCAAACTCCGTCACCCATTTGCCGCGAAGGTTCACCCCGGCCTGACGCTCGAAAGCCGGGTTGGCTTCAAGAAAGCGATAGTCAATGGGGTGGTCGTCGGCATCGAACTTGACCTCGACGATAGCGAAGGCCGCCTCGATCGTCTCAAGAATCGTCTCAAAACGCTCTTGAGCCTTCTGCAGGGCAGCACCAGCGAGATGCTCCTCTGTGCGGTCCCGCAGAATCTTCACGAAGCCAAGACGCTCTCCGTCATCATTTAACAGCGGCATCATCTCGCCCGATGCCCAGAACCGTTCTCCGCTTTTGCGAAGGTGCCAGCGATCGTCCGCAGCGCGTCCGTCCTGAAGCGCTCGCTGCATTTCCCGTTGGACGCGGCCTTCAGCTCGGTCTTCAGGCGTGAAAATCCGCTCGGCGCCGTGAGCCTGCATCTCCTCGGCGGTCCAGCCGAGCAGACGTTGGGCACCAGGATTCCAGTCGGTCACGATCCCCCGCGGGTCCGTAACGATGATGGCAAAGTCCGCCGCGCTCTCGAAAACGGCGCGGTGCCGTGCCTCGCGACTGGCTAGCGCGGCGTCATCAATCTTTGACTGGCTGACAGACGTGTTTAATAAAGGCTGTGGATTCCGCTGCACCTGCCGATCCGCAACGTGGTCCGGATCGATGCCCGCTTCCATCAACGCTGCACGCAGGCGTGCGTTTTCCGCCTCGAGTTCGGCTCTGGTCATGAAATCGGGAAGTCCTGATTTTTGCATCGCTCTTTCCGGGGCGAAACGGGCGTTTGATCTCGCGACGCGAGCCCCAAACTGGCCGACAAGCGTCGCACTAAAGATGATGAATCCAGTACCACGACCTCGGATGTCCGCATTGCACGCTGAATCACGCTAGATCCGAAGCACCCGCTCAATCTCATCCACAGCCATTGCCATCGCATCATCGCGGGCGCAGTCAACAACCCGCCGCCCCTCGATCCCCCTCAACCACGTCAACTGCCTCTTGCACAACTGCCGTGTGGCGAACACGCCTTTATCGCGCATGGTCGTGTAGTCGACCAACCCATCCAGATATTCCCAGGCTTGCCGATACCCTACGCATCGCATGGATGGCATCGCCGGCGATAAATCCCCCCGCGCCCGAAGCCGCTCCACCTCTTCGACAAACCCACCTTCAAGCATCGAATCGAACCGCTTCTCGATGCGCTTATGCAGCACGCTTCTATCCGATGGCTCCAGCGCAATCGGCACGAACTCCGGTTCGCCGTCCTGGCTCTTCTTCGGGTCTTTCAATATCGCGGATAAAGCCCTGCCGCTCAGCATGAACACTTCGAGCGCGCGCTGAATCCGCTGCGAATCATTGGGCGCCAATCGCGCCGCGGTCTCAGGATCGACCACCGCCAATTGCGCATGCAACGCAGGCCAGCCATCGCGCATGGCTTCTTCATCGAGTGCCGCACGCACTTCCGTATTTGCTTCGGGCAGTTCGTTCAATCCGCGCGTCAACGCCATGTAGTACAGCATGGTGCCGCCGACCAATAGCGGAATGCGTCCACGGGCTTCGATCTCCGCCACCAGCCTCAGAGCATCGTTCCGAAACTGTGCTGCAGAGTAAGCCCCGGTCGGATCGATGATATCGATCAAATGATGCGGCGCAATCGCGCGTTCTTCTTCGGTCGGCTTTGCGGTGCCGATATCCATCCCGCGATAAACCAGCGCCGAATCCACGCTGATGATCTCCACCGGAAAGCGCTGCGCGAACGCAAGCGCGGCAGCGGTTTTTCCCGATGCCGTCGGCCCTAACAAACAGGCAACTTTCGGCGCGTTCATTGACCGCGCATGAAGAGTCGATCGAGATCGCCGAGCGTCAGTTGAAACCACGTAGGTCGGCCGTGATTGCATTGATCTCCGCGCTCGGTGGCTTCCATCTGGCGCAGCAGGCCGTTCATCTCATCGAGTGTCAGACGCCGATTCGCGCGCACTGCGTGATGACAAGCGAGCGTGCCGAGCAATTCGTGTTGCCGCTCGGTGAGCACGCGCGAGCCGCCATAAGCCTGCAGATCCGCTATGACGGCTCGCGCCAGCGACTGCAGATCGGCGTCTTTGAGCAACGCTGGAACGGCGCGAATCGCAATCGATCCCGGCGACAGAATCGCGAGGTCAAAGCCGAGTGCGTCCAGCACTTCGCGCTCTTCTTCGACAACGCCCATCTCGACGGCATCGACGGTCATCGTCACCGGGATCAGCAGCGGCTGAACCGCGATCGCCCGGTCAGCGAGCGAGTTTTTAAACTGCTCGTAAAGAATGCGCTCGTGGGCTGCATGCATATCCACGATGATCAAGCCCTGCGCGTTCTGTGCGAGCACATAGATGCCGTGGATCTGGCCGAGCGCGAAGCCGAGCGGCTGTTCATCGAAGGCCAGATTCGGTGCGCCGGGCATCTCGGCATAAATCGGCGCGCTGGGTTCTGTCGGCGAATAGCGCTCCGACGACGCCAGCGAAGTGGTCCCGTCAGGCGTCCCCGCGCCAATATCCCTGCGCCCGAACAACGCGTCATACAGCGCCAGCGGTTGCGCGACGGGCAGGTTGCCCTGCGTCATTCGCGATTGCCGCAACCAGTTCGTGCCGTTCTCCGCCTTTGGCGTCGCCTGAAATTCACCCGATCCCGCATAAGGCCGCGCGCTGAACGACGCAAGCCCCGTAGGCTGCAACTGCGCGGCATGTCCGCCCGCCGTCGTTTCCGGCGACGCTCTGGCATTGCGTGCCAACGCCCGCTGCACCGCATGAAATACGTATTGGTGTATGGAACGCGAATCGCGAAAACGCACTTCGATCTTCGATGGATGCACGTTCACATCTACGCTTTCCGGCGGCAAATCGAGAAACAGCACGTACGACGGATACCGGTTGCCGTGCAGCACGTCCTCATACGCGGCGCGCACGGCGTGCGTGAGCAGCTTGTCGCGCACGAAGCGGCCGTTGACGAAGAAGTATTGCTGGTCGGCGCGGCCGCGGCTCGCGGTCGGCAACCCGGCGCAGCCATATACGGCGAGCGGTCCGGCGCGTTCATCGAGGGGAAGGTGCGCTGTCGCGAACACCTCGCCGAGAATCTTGGCCACGCGCGTCGCCGGATCGGACGCATTCCAGTGCTCGACGGCCTTGCCGTTATGTATCACCGATATCGCCACATCCGGCCGCGCCAGCGCCACGCGCCGGATCACTTCGAGGCAATGTCCGAGTTCGGTCTGCTCGCTCTTCAGGAATTTGCGGCGCGCGGGCGTGTTGAAATACAGCTCGCGCACTTCCATCGTCGTCCCGGTAGTGCCGGCTGCCGGCGAGATCGCGCCGGTCTGGGCATCGATGCGTGTGGCATGCGGGCACGTGGCCGTGCGGCTGGTGATGAACAGCTCGGAAACCGATGCGATCGATGCAATCGCCTCCCCGCGAAACCCGAGCGACGCCACGGCTTCCAGCTCGGCGAGCGAGCGGATCTTGCTGGTGGCGTGGCGCAACAACGCAAGCGGGAGTTCGTCCGGGGGAATGCCGCAACCATCGTCGACAATCACGATCCGCTTCACGCCGCCTTCGTCCAGCGTGATTCGCAGGCTCGTCGCGCCGGCGTCGAGCGCGTTTTCGAGCAATTCCTTCACCACGGACGCGGGGCGTTCGACCACTTCGCCGGCCGCGATCTGGCTGATCAACTGGTCGGGCAGGGGCTGGATGGCGCGCAGAAAGCGCGTGGCGGCGGGTTCGGACGACATTGCGTCGGAGAAAATCGCGTCGGATGAATCGATGGTGTCGGTCATGCTCAAATTATAAAGCCTCGCGTCCGTGAACGATTTCGGGGCCAGCCAGTCTCCATATAGCCCTGTGCCGCGAATCGGTCCGCGCGCAAGAAAGCGCACCGATTCACGCCAAAAGCCGTGCCCAAACCTGCCGTTCGTGAATTTTCCGGCAACGAGTTCGGTATCATGGCGCGACTGTTTTTCTCGCAACGATGCCACCGCGCGTGCACGTTGTCATCGCCAAATCCATCTTGATCGAGGCCCCATTTGGATACGCTGCTGTCATTCCTGAGTCTTATCCTCCACATCGACAAGTCGCTCGGCGTGTTTATCCAGCATTACGGCGGCTGGGTGTACGCGATCCTGTTCCTGATCGTGTTCTGCGAAACCGGGCTCGTGGTGTTTCCATTCCTGCCTGGCGACTCGCTGTTGTTCATCGGCGGCGCGTTTGCTGCAAGCGGATCGATGGACCTCGTTCCCCTGATCGTCCTGCTGCTCGTCGCTGCCGTGCTCGGGAATACGGTGAATTACTGGATCGGGCGCGCAATCGGCCCCAAGGTCTTCGATACCAACATACCCATACTCGAACGATTCCTCGATCGGGAAGCGCTGCGAAAGACGCACGGTTTTTACGAACGCCACGGCGGCAAGACCATCGTGCTTGCGCGCTTCGTGCCGATCGTGCGGACGTTTGCGCCGTTCGTGGCGGGTGCGTCGGCCATGAACGCTGCGCGCTTCCAGTTTTTCAACATTCTCGGCGCGGCCATTTGGGTCTTGCTGCTCGTGCTGCTGGGTTATTTCTTCGGCAATATTCCGTTCATCCGTCAATACCTGAATGTGATTGCGATCGTCGGTGTGTGCGCTGCAATTGTCCCGATAGCGCTCGGCGCGCTCTGGAAGATGATGCGGCGCAGAGCCAAATCGTAAGTATCCGGACGTTTTTTTTCGCGCCCAGTCACTGCCCGCTGTGTGCTCTTTCGCCGCAAAAACGTAAAAGGTTAGAATGCCGAATTGTCAGATCGATGTATCGAATATCGAGATGAACAAGCCCGGTGTTTCATGAACAAACGTTAAATGTTTTATGCTGGCGAAGGTTGGCGAGGCAGGTTGCATATGTTGGAAAGAACGAGTCATACAAAGGGATCGGCGCGCAAGGACAATTGGCGTCGTCTTAAGCTGGCGGTGGTGGTGCTGGGTGTTACGGCGCTGCTCGCGGGCTGCGGGATTTTTGGCTGCGGCGGGAGCGCCACGAACGGTGGGGCTATCGGCGGG
>NZ_JBSIPA010000740.1:0-1896 GCF_053574605.1 Caballeronia sp. M23-90
AAAACATCGGCGAAGTCCTGACGATGGAAATCGATGAAGCCGTCGAGTTCTTCTCCGCCATGCAGAGCATCGCGCATCCGCTGCAACTAATGAAAGATGTCGGGCTGGGGTATCTGACGTTGGGCCATCCATGGCCAGCGCTTCAATCCGGAAACGCTCGCGGTGACGTGGCGCGGGAAAAACATCGGCGAAGTCCTGACGATGGAAATCGATGAAGCCGTCGAGTTCTTCTCCGCCATGCAGAGCATCGCGCATCCGCTGCAACTAATGAAAGATGTCGGGCTGGGGTATCTGACGTTGGGCCAGCCATCGCCAACCTTGTCGGGCGGCGAGGCGCAGCGGATCAAGCTCGTGACGGAGTTGTCGAAGGTGCGTGACGATATCGGCCGGCGCGGGCAGAAAGCGCCGCATACGCTGTACGTGCTCGACGAACCCACGGTCGGCCTGCATATGGCCGACGTGGCAAAGCTGATCCGCGTGCTCCACAGGCTGGTGGACGGCGGCCATTCCGTGGTCGTGATCGAGCACGATCTGGACGTGATCGCGGAAGCCGACTGGGTCATCGATCTCGGGCCGGAAGGCGGTACGGAAGGCGGATCGATCGTGGCGTCGACCGATCCGGAGACGCTCTCGAAGAATCCGCGCAGCCACACCGGCGCGGCGTTGCGGCCGGTGCTGGAACGCGGTACGGCGGTTGCGGCCGAGGAAGTTCAGTAACTCTTGTAGGGCAGGAATTTGCCCGATAAAACCACGTTGACCCGGTCCCCCTTGGGATCGGGTTCGCGCTGGATGTCCATCGAAAAGTCGATGGCGCTCATGATCCCGTCGCCGAATTCCTCGTGGATCAGTTCCTTGATCGTGGTCCCGTAGACGCTCACGATTTCGTACCATCGGTAGATCAGCGGGTCGGTCGGCACGGCGCTCGGCAGCGAGCCTTTATAGGGCACAATCTGCAACCAGGCGACGGCTTCATCGGAGAGACCGAAGACTTCGCCGACGACTTCGGCCTGCGTTTTGGAGAATGTCATCTGCCCCAGGCAGCCGGCCGTTACCCATTCCTTGCTCAAGCCGACTTTCTCCGCCACGTCGGCCCATTTCAGCCCTTTGCTCACCTTGGCGGCGAGAATCATGCGAGTCACTTCGCTGCGATCGGAAATCATGGGTGTCACTCCTCGGGTTTGCCTGAAGCGAGTGTATCGGCCAATTGCGCGGCTGGCTGGCGGACAAAAATAGAAAAGGATTCCCACTGATGTCTAAACCGACCGTGTCGATACCCGTCAACGATCTCAACACCTTGCTTGCATCGATGTCACCCGAGTTGCAGCCGGGCGTGTATGTCTACGCGAACGTCCCGTTCGATACCGATATGTCCGCCCTCGCGCCCATCGCGACCTTTCGCGAACGCGAGGGCCTGACGCTCATCCTGGAAGAGTCCGAGGCGCTGAAAGCCGGTATCGAACCGATGTTTCGCGCTGCCTGGATCACGCTGACCGTGCATTCGGACCTGCAGGCGGTCGGCCTGACTGCCGCCTTCGCAACCGCGCTTGGAAAGGCAAACGTCAGTTGCAACGTGGTCGCGGCGGCGTATCACGATCATGTGTTCGTACCGATCGAGTCTGCCGGCACAGCGATGGCCACGTTGCTGCAACTTCAACGTGATGGCTTGTGAGAAACCCGAATCGTTCCCGCTGGTATGCTGGCGCCCTCGTCCCACTAAACAAGATCGCAAAACCGCAATGGCAACGCAGGACAAATCTCTCGCACTGAAGAAAATGAAGTGGTTCGCCGCCGGCCTTCTGCTGGCGGCAGCCGCGCTGTTCGTGCTCGCAAAAAGTCAGCATGAAGTGGGCGCCTGGGCCTGGGTCGCCGCATTCGCCGAAGCCGCCATTCCATCTA
>NZ_JBSIPA010000741.1:0-1855 GCF_053574605.1 Caballeronia sp. M23-90
TCGCGCTGGAGGAAAGGCTCGGTGTGCGGCTGTTTCACCGCAGCACGCGCAGCGTCACCCTGACCTCCGAAGGCGCGCTGTTCCTTGAGCGCAGCCGCCGCATCCTCGCTGAAATCGAGGCGGCGCAAGCCGAGTTGTCCCAGGTGAATGTCGCGCCGCGCGGCCGCTTGCGGGTCAGCCTGCCGCTTGTCACCGAGCCGTTCCTGCATGTGATCGCCGGCTTCAAACTGGCTTATCCGGCCGTAGACCTGGATCTGGATTTCACGGACCGGCAGGTGGATATCATCGAAGAAGGATTCGATGCCGTCATTCGCACCGGCGATGTGCTCGACTCACGTCTCACAAGCCGGCGCATGGGCGCGTACCACATGCTGCTGGTCGGCTCGCCCGCGTACTTCGAGGCACATGGAAAACCTCTGAGCGCAAACGATCTGATGCAGCACACATGCATTCAGTTCCGATATCCCAATACAGGAAAGCTGGAGGTCTGGCCTCTTCACCGGGATGAAGTGCAAACCGACTTTCAACTGCCGCCATCGATTGTCTGCAACAACCTTGAAGCGCGGATCTGCTTCGCGTTGCAGGGCGTGGGAATCGCTTATCTGCCGGATTTCGCGATCCACGAGCATCTGGCGTCGGGCCGGCTGGTCGACGTGCTCGACGACTGCGCGCAGAGCGGCGGGACGTTTCGCATCATGTGGCCATCGGGCAAACATGTGGCTCCGAAATTGCGGGTGTTCATCGACTTCATATGTGAGCGATGTTTTCCGCCGGCCGCGCCAACACCCCGTGCTGCGAGCTGATTGTTTTTCACGCCGCAAACCGCGCCGCACAAACAGATATCATGTGCGCACATTAATACTGCCGTGTACGCCCGGCATTCTGCTGGAGTTTTTATGGCCTCATTTCCCGAAAGCGTCAGCATGGCGTTGTTTTGCGACTTCGAAAACGTCGCCCTCGGCGTGCGCGACGCGAAGTACGACAAGTTCGACATCATGCCGGTGCTCGAACGTCTGCTGCTCAAGGGCAGCATCGTGGTGAAAAAGGCTTACTGCGACTGGGATCGCTACAAGGGTTTCAAAGCCGCCATGCACGAAGCGAGTTTCGAGCTGATCGAAATTCCGCACGTGCGTCAGTCGGGCAAGAATTCGGCGGATATCCGCCTCGTGGTCGATGCACTCGACCTCTGTTATACGAAGTCCCACGTCGATACGTTCGTGATCATCAGCGGGGATTCGGACTTCTCACCGCTGGTCTCGAAGCTGCGCGAGAACGCGAAGAAAGTGATCGGCGTGGGCGTGAAAAATTCGACCTCCGATCTTCTCGTCGCGAACTGCGACGAATTTATCTTCTACGATGACCTCGTGCGCGAGCAGCAACGCGCCATCGCCAAACGTGAAGCGCGCGAGGCCCGTGAAGCACGCGACGCGCGCGATGCGAATGCGGCGGCGGCATCGGCGTCTTCATCGAACAAGCGCGGCTCCGACGAAGACCGCCAGCCCAAGCAGGAAATCGAAGCGCGCAAGGCGAAAGCCATCGCGATTGCGGTTGAAACCTTCGATGACCTCGCTTCCGAGCGCGGCGAAAGCGGGAAGATCTGGGCATCGGTCTTGAAGAGCGCGATCAAGCGGCGCAAGCCTGATTTCAACGAGTCGTACTATGGCTTCCGCGCGTTCGGCAATTTGCTGGAGGAAGCGCAGTCGCGTGGGTTGCTGGAAGTCGGGCGCGACGAGAAATCGGGCGCGTTCGTGTACAGGACGCAGACGGTCGCTGCAGTCGAAACGGTGCGCGAAGTCGAAGCGCCGGTTGTCGCGGCGGAAAACCGTCAGGCGGCGAGACCGGGTGGCGAGCGCAA
>NZ_JBSIPA010000742.1:0-1850 GCF_053574605.1 Caballeronia sp. M23-90
TGTAGAGCCGTTACGGCTCAACCAGTTGTTATGCGTTGGTCAGGTTTCCGTATTGACTGCCACAGTTACTAGTGGCGAAGCGTGTGGGTATCTGTTGACGGAGGGGGAGGGGTTCAAGTGTTCGTGGGCGAGCGTCGAAATCGCGCAGTCCTGAAGCACGACGCGCGTCGCGCTCGTCCGGCCAATCCTCTGCGTAATTCGCCATTTCGACCAAGCGCATGATTTGCAAGGTTTTTTTCCATCGGTATAATGCGACCTTCTCTCCGATGGCACCCCTCCATGAGCCGACTACTCTTCTTGCTGACGCTGACCTTCAGTTTGTCGCTCGGCGCGATGCACGACGCCACGGCTCAGGAACGCCCCTTGGAGACGACCGCAGCGGTCATGGATCAGAAACTCGCCGCAAGCGAAGCCGATGCCGACGCCCAGGCAAAGCACCAGGTTTCCCGTCTCATCTCGCAGAAATTCGGCGTTGCGCGTGCGAAGGCCGAGCAGATTTCGGCGGCCGTGATGTCGGCGGCATCGAAATATTCACTTCCCCCCGCGCTTTTACTCGCGATCATCTCGATCGAATCCCGCTTCAAGGAAAACGCGCGCGGCGCGAATGGCGCAACCGGATTGATGCAGGTCGTGCCGTCTGCGCACAAGAAACTGGTGCGCAATATCGACCTGACGGAAGCCGATGCCAACATTGAAGCCGGGTCCGCAATTCTGCATGGTTACGTGCAGTCGGCACGCGGTGACGTGGATGCCGCGCTGAAAAGCTACGGCGGATCGAAAGCGTACGCCGAAAAAGTTGGTCTTCAGGTCAAAAAGATCTCGTCCCAGTTCGATGCCGAGCCCGCTGGCGCTCAGGCAGGATATTGATCGCACCAAATAAGCAGACGTAACACTTCATCGTTGGCAACTCCGGTCCGCCCTTTCGGACCGTTTCTTGCTGAAGCTCTCTCCTGATTCCGCTTTTTATCGAAGACTGAACGCCGCAACAGGGGCGCAGTGCCTTACGCCTTCGATTCCCCGATGCGTCAACGGTCGGCATACCGATCGCCTCATCTCCGAGGAAGACGTGACCAGACGCCCGTTCGAAGCAAACCATGAGCAGTTCGCCCTTTGGAACCCTAAACGTGCGCCCCTTTTCATGGACGTGCGGCGCATCGTTATTGCCCATCGAGATCCAATGATTGGCGAGTCATTCGTGCTGCTGCTGGGCCTGAAGGGCATGGCCGCCCAACACGTGACGACTCTTGAGGCACTGGCCGGGCTGATCGATACATGGCGTCCGCAGGCGCTGATGATCGATACACGGCTGACCCTGGCTGGTAACACCGGCTTCGTTCGCACCCTCAGTCTCGACTCCGCGCACATTGGAACGTTATTGCTCGCCATGAGCAATTTCCTGCCGGAAGACACGGTAACGGCCTTGCAGGCGGCCGGCTACGACGGCCATTGCCGGCGCCCGTGCGCAATGTGGCAAGTCTCGGAATTGCTCAGCGAATTCTTTTCATCGGCGGCCCCGCGCTGAGTTGCGGTATCAACCCTGCACGAGTTCACGCAATTCGTCGATATTGAACGGCTTCGCCAGAATGGTCACGCCCGTGTGCCGCGCGCGCTCGAATTCATCGGCATAACCGGTCATCAGCACGATCCGCTGCGCGGGCCACGTGCCGCGCACTTTCTCCGCCAGGTCGATGCCGTTGAGCCGCCCAGGCATCTGTATATCCGATAACACCAGGTCGAAGCGTCCACCTTCGTTGAGGACGTCGAAGGCTTTGTCGGCGGTGAGTTCGTGGCGCACATCGCAGCCGAACGTGGCGAGCACCGCCGCGACGCCTGCGGCGACTTCCTCGTTG
>NZ_JBSIPA010000743.1:0-1841 GCF_053574605.1 Caballeronia sp. M23-90
TGGCGCCGTACCCGAGCCGCCGCGCGCGGGTTCGACGATGGTCGCGTCCTGCACGTTGAACTGATCGCGCAGCCGCAGCAACGTGAGCGTAAGGCTGGT
Organism: Caballeronia sp. M23-90; assembly: GCF_053574605.1. Classification (NCBI taxonomy): domain Bacteria; kingdom Pseudomonadati; phylum Pseudomonadota; class Betaproteobacteria; order Burkholderiales; family Burkholderiaceae; genus Caballeronia; species Caballeronia sp. M23-90. The sequence goes on from NZ_JBSIPA010000743.1 coordinate 100, forward strand.
GGGGTCCGCGCTGGCAAGCTGGTCGCTCATCAGGCGGCCTTTGTTCTGCAGGTCCGACAGCGATGCATCGAGCATGCCGCGCCCGAGATTCAGGCCGGACGTGAGCGCGGTTTCCACGTTCACATCGAACCATGATTCGATGCTTCGCGACACGAACTGATACGACACCACGTAGATGATCCCGCCCGGCACGACGCCCACGAGCGCGAAGATGAACGCGAGTTTCGCCAGCAGCCGCGTGCCGAATTTTCCCTGCCGCACGCGCGTGACAATGATCAGCACGAGTCCGATCACGATCAGGATCAGCACCACCGCGACTGCGAGATTCGCAGCGTAGAGCCACTGATAATAGCGGTCGAAGAACTCGGTGTTCGCGCTGGCAAGCGCCAGCATGACGAGCAGCAAAATGGCCGTGAGCGCGACCGTGACCACCAGCGCGCGGACCACGATGCTCGTCATGTTCGTGCGGCGCAATGGCCGGCGGCGGAGCTTATTTAGCATTGGGCGCCGCCGTGAAAGTGAACCGCTTCCAGTCGGAAGAAAGATTCCAGTCGCGGTTGTTGACCGCGTCGATCTGGAACGGCTTGGGCATCAGCGCGATGTCCAGTTGCATGCGTACCGACGCACTATATGTCTCGCCGGGTTGCACTTGATTACGATCGATCACATGCCACGATGTGACGTGCTTGATCACCGCGAGCGCTTCGGCAAGCGTGGCGAAACCAAGCTGCAAACCACCCGTCGACACCCGATACTCGCGCGTCAACGGCTGAAACGACAGCCGGATGCTTTGCGAGACGCTGACCGGCTCTTCATCGAACCAGTACCAGCGCGGCCGCGACAGATCGAAATCGGTCGTGAAATAGAGCGGCACGCCCTTGTTCACGGCGTCTTCCAGGCTGCTGTTGAGGTCGAAATCGAAACGGGCGTCCAGACTCCACCCCGTACCGTCGGCCTGCAGCGACGCGCGCTGCACGGCAATAGGATCAGCCTGCGCGGCCTCGACCGGCAGAAACGACAGCGCGAGACTCAACACGAGGCTCAACGCGAGGCTCAACAGCCAAGCCGGCACAGTCTGGCCGGCGAGCGCGCGTCGAAGCGGAAAAATGCGTTTGATCGTCACCGTTTCTGAAAGCGCGCGTAGAAGAATCCGTCGTGGTCCGCAAAGGCTCCCGTGTCCCGCTTCGATGTTGAATGGGTACGTTGCGCCTCGCCTGAATTGTCCGTCAGCGAGTTCGTGACCGGGTCCGGTGAATCTTGCAAGCGAGCCGTGCCAGCATGGCCCGCTGTCGGCAATAATTGCCCCGGCGCGTCCAATCGTACCGCATCTTCGTGCACCTCTCCAAACCACTGCGCCTGCAACTCGCCCTCTTCCGGGAAGATCGAGCACGTAACGTAGAGCAACTCGCCACCGGTGGCGACCAGTGGCCAGAGCGCGGCGAGGATGCGGCGCTGTTCCCCGACGAGCGCGGCAATGTCCGACGGACGCCGCAACCAGCGAATATCCGGATGACGCCGCACGATGCCCGATGCCGAGCACGGCACGTCGGCAAGAATGCGGTCGAACGGATCGCCGTCGGACCAGCCGGCAGTGTTGCCTGCATCGCCGACGCGAATCTCGGCCTGCACTTTCAGGCGCTGCAGGTTTTCGCCAATGCGTCTGGCGCGGCCCGCGTCGCTCTCAACCGCGATCAACTCGACGTTTGCCAGTTCCAGCACGTGACCCGTCTTGCCGCCGGGCA
>NZ_JBSIPA010000744.1:0-1841 GCF_053574605.1 Caballeronia sp. M23-90
TTGACGGGCGGAACCGGCCGCTCGATGCGCCGGGGCACGAACTGACCATGTGGCCGGACGTCCGCAAGATCGCCGCGTTGGCGTGGCCGGTGCTGATCGGGCAACTGGCGATCATCGCGTTCGGCGTGATCGATACCGCCATGGTCGGCCGCTTCTCCGCGACCGATCTCGCCGCGCTCGGCCTGGGTTCATCGATATACATTTCCGTCTACATTGGCCTGACCGGCATTCTCACAGCACTGCAGCCAATCGCCGGGCAACTGTTCGGCGCGCGGCAGGAAGCCGAGATCGGCGAGGAAGTGCGCCAGGCGTTGTGGCTGGCGGCGGTGTTATCAGTGATCGGCTTTGTTTGCCTGTACTTCCCGCAACCGCTCCTGAGCATCGCCGATGCCCCACCCGTCCTGCACGAACGCACCCTCTCCTATTTGCGCATCCTGTCGCTGGGGTTGCCCGCGAGTCTCGCGTTTCGCGTCTATAGCTCGCTGACCAATGCGGTCGGCAAACCGCGGCTCGTGATGTTCCTGCAAGTCGGCGCGCTGGTGGTGAAGGTGCCGCTCAATTTGTGGTTCATCTTCGGCGGCTTCGGCATGCCGGCGCTTGGCGGCCCGGGCTGCGCGATCGCCAGCACGCTGATCAACTGGCTGATCGCGATCGTCGGAATGACGGTGCTCGTACGCGTCGGATTCTTCCGGCCGTTCGGCATCTTCTCGCGCTTTTGCTGGCCCGTCTGGCGACGCCAGAAGGCGCTCCTCAAGCTCGGGATTCCGATGGGACTGTCCTATCTCATCGAAGTGACGTCGTACACGTTCATGGCGCTTTTCATCTCGCACTTCGGCACGACGACACTGGCCGGGCATCAGATCACCGGGAACATCGGCGCGGTGCTGTACATGACGCCGCTCTCCATTGGCGTAGCCTCCGCCACGCTCGTCTCGCAGGCAATCGGCGCGCAACATTTTGATGCCGCCCGTTCCCTCGCACGGCACGGCATCGCGCTCTCGTGCGGGATCGCTGTTGTATATGGCGTCGCGCTGTTCGTGCTGCGGCCCTACGTGCTGATGGCCTACACGCCGGACGCGCAGGTCATTGCCGCAGCCATGCCGCTGCTCGCAATCGTGGTGTTCTACCACCTCTTCGACGCACTCCAGATCACCACGGCCTTCGTGCTGCGCGCCTACAAGGTCGCCGTCGTGCCGACGGTCATCTACGCCGTTGCGTTATGGGGAATCGGGCTGGGCGGCGGGTATTTGCTTGGCTTCAATGTAGGCGGTTTTGCGCCTGAATCGCTACAAGGCGCGCGCGGGTTCTGGGTCGCGAATTCGGTGAGCCTGGGCGTGGCGGGCATCGGTCTGTTTCTGTACTGGCGCCGCGTCAGCCGCCGCCATATCCCCGCCGACGCCAAACCCGCATAGCATCTTCACGTAACAACGCGCACCCGATGCAAACAATCATCAAATCTTGTCGCACGATGGAAACAAATGCTTAGCTTAACGTAAGGCTCCGGTAAAATCGCCAGCGGTTTTGGCTTTTCCCGGAGCGCATTTGATGATCAGCGTCATAAAAAAACAAACCTGGACGCTGGCTTCGGCCGCTGCCGTCTCATTGCTGGCAATAGGCTTTCTCGGCGCGACGCATCGCGCAGACGCCGCCCGGACGGTGAGCGTCTCGCCGCAAGGCAAGGTCACGCAGGTCCGGCAAGTCGTGGTCAAGTTCGACGAACCCATGATCGCCTTCGGCGATGCCGCCGCGAAGGCGCCGGCTCAGGTGCATTGCCCATAGTCTGCGTCGAGGATGCCATGATGATCGAAGAATACATTGAGCGCTGCGGGGATCCGAACGCA
>NZ_JBSIPA010000745.1:0-1828 GCF_053574605.1 Caballeronia sp. M23-90
TGGCTGAGGTCCGCGAGATGCGCGGCGTCCGAAACGGTCATGCGCGCGGTCGACGCACCGAATGCCTCGATGATCGCCAATCCCTTGGCGAGGCCCGCCATCCCTTCTTTCGCACGTGCCTTACCGCTCGGAACGGCACTTTCTTTAGGCATCAACTCGCCTTCCTGCCCGTTGACAGGTTCTTTGACCGATGTCATATTGGATTCAAATATCGAACAACGTACGGTATTCGAACACGTTCGAACCCGTCTGTCAACCTGGCACGGCATGCGAAGAGCGGTCCTCAACGGATCCAGGCGGCGTTGGAACGGTCCCCGCAATACATGGAGCGAGCAACTTGAACATCATTCCCATCATGCCGGCGCGGCGCGCCAGCATCACCTGGCCGTCCGAGGGCCTGACGCGCGTGCCCTACGCGCTGTTTCAGGACGAAGGCGTGTACGCCGACGAACAGGACGCGATCTTCCGCGGCCCGAACTGGAGCTACCTGTGCCTTGAAGCTGAAGTGCCGAATCAGGGCGACTTTCGCAGCACATTCGTAGGCGACGCCCCGGTGGTCGTCACGCGCGATACGGACGGCGAAATCTATGCGTTCGAGAATCGCTGCGCGCATCGCGGCGCAATGGTCTGCCTCGAAGACCAGGGCAATGCCAGAGATTTCAGTTGCGTGTATCACGCATGGACCTACAGCCTGCAAGGCGATCTGGTAGGCGTCGCATTCAAGGACGGCATTGACGGCAAGGGCGGCATGAAGCCGGATTTCTGCACCGGCGATCACGGGTTGCGCAAGCTGCGTGTCGCGACGCTGCATGGCCTCGTGTTCGGCAGCTTCTCCGACGAGGTCCCGCCGCTCGACGAGTACCTCGGCGAAGAGATCGTCGAGCGTATCGCGCGCGTGCTGGAGAACCGCAAGCCGGTCGTGCTCGGGCGATTCACACAAATGCTGCCGAACAACTGGAAGCTCTATTTCGAGAACGTCAAGGACTCCTACCACGCGAGCATTCTGCATCTGTTCTTCACGACGTTTCAGCTCAACCGCCTGTCGCAGCGCGGCGGCATCATCGTCGATCCGAGCGGTGGTCATCACGTGAGCTACTCGGCTGTCGACCATGCCGCTGAAGCCGCGGCACAACGGAAAGCCACCAGCGACTACGCGGATCAGAAGATCCGTTCGGAAAGCGAGCATCGTCTCGAAGACACTTCCGTGCTCGCCGGCGTGGACGAGTTCGGCGACGGCGTCACGCTGCAGATTCTTTCGGTGTTTCCCGGCTTCGTGCTCCAGCAGATCCAGAACGCGATCGCGGTCCGCCAGATTCTGCCGCGCGGGACGCAGCAAACCGAATTGAACTGGACCTACCTCGGCTTTGACGACGACACGCCCGAATTGCGCGAAATGCGCCTGCGCCAGTCGAACCTGGTCGGGCCGGCGGGTTACGTGTCGATGGAAGACGGATGCGTCGGCGGCTTCGTGCAACGCGGCATCGAAGGCGCAAGCGACGGCCGCTCCGTGATCGAAATGGGCGGCGATAGCGCCGAAAGCAGTGCGAGCCGGGTGACGGAAGCGTCGATTCGCGGCTTCTGGAAAGCCTACCGCAACGCAATGGGATACTGAGAATGGCGCAAGACATCTATCAACTGATTGCTCGCGCGCAGGCCGACTACGTGCGCTGCATCGACGACGGCGATCTCGCGCAATGGCCGGACTTCTTCACCGATTCCTGCGTCTACAGGGTGACGACCGCCGACAATTACAAGCGCGGCCTCACGGGCAGCATGATCTACGCGGCTTCGCGCGGCATGCTGATCGACCGGATTGCTTCGCTGCGCG
>NZ_JBSIPA010000746.1:0-1799 GCF_053574605.1 Caballeronia sp. M23-90
TGGCGGCACGCTGTTCCTGGATGAAATCGAAAGCATGCCGCTCGCGCTGCAAGTGAAACTCCTGCGCGTCCTGCAGTTCGCGCGAATCGGCTGGTTCGAGCCGAGCCGTTCCAGCACGCCGTCCTGCAGGACGCGCAGGAGTTTCACTTGCAGCGCGAGCGGCATGCTTTCGATTTCATCCAGGAACAGCGTGCCGCCCGACGCGTGTTCGAGCTTGCCGATACGCCTTTTCTGCGCCCCGGTGAACGCGCCGGCTTCGTAGCCGAACATCTCGGATTCGAACATCTGCTCGGGCAACGCACCGCAGTTCACAGCGATAAACGGTTTATCGCGACGCGGCGAGAGATCGTGCAGGCTTCGCGCGATCAGTTCCTTGCCCGCGCCGGTGTCGCCGTTGATCAGCACGGAGGCATCGGTCGGCGCCACGTTCGCGATCAGCTTGCGGACCTGTTCAATGGCGGGACTGCGCCCGATGATCCTGGGCGCCACGCTGCTCTGTCCCGCGAGTTCGCGCCTGAGCGCCCGGTTTTCCAGCACAAGCTTGCGCCGTTCAAGCGCGCGACGGACGGCTTCGATCAGCCGTTCGGACGCAAACGGCTTTTCGATGAAATCGTACGCGCCGTCGCGCATTGCCTGGACGGCCATCGAAATATCGCCGTGGCCCGTGACGAGAATCACCGGCACTTCGGGCGCGCGCTCGTGGCATTGCGCGAGCAGATCGAGGCCGCTTGCGCCGGGCAGACGAATGTCGCTCACGATCACGCCGGGAAAGCTGGCGTCGATAGCCCGTGCGGCGCCTTCCACGCTGCCGAATGCGGCGACGTCGAAACCGGCGAGCTGGAGACTTTGCACGCTCGCGCGCCGCACCAGTTCGTCGTCTTCGATGAAGATCACTTGAAGTCCTGCTGTCATGGGTTCCTGCTCCTGCTTGATTCTCTCGGCCAGCGCCAGGCCGGCGCTTAAGCGCGCAACAACGTGATCACGAATTCTGCGCCGTGCGAGCGATCGGCGTCGGCCTGCGTGCCGCCTTCGGGTCCATCGACTTCGGTTTGCGGCGCGACGTTGCGCGCGACCAACGTACCACCATAATCGCGTGCGATTGCCGACGAAATCGCCAGGCCGAGCCCCAGGCCGTGCCCCATCTCCTTCGTCGTGAAAAACGGCTCGAACAGGCGCGGCAGGATATCGGGCGCAATGCCGGGGCCGTTGTCCCGCACGACGATCTCGACCGTCGTCTGGTTCGTGATCAGCTCGATATCGATACGCGGCACGTCGCACGACACCACCGCATCCAGCGCGTTGCCGATCAGGTTGATCAGGATCTGCTCGAGACGCAGGTCCTCGCAGCGTACAAAGAGAGCCGATTGGTCGTCCGCGCCGAACGCGACCTTCACGTTTTTCATGCGCGGCTGCAGCATAGCGAGCACGTTTCGCAGCGCGCGGCGGACATCGGTACGCGCATTTTTCGGCCGCGCCTTCGCCACGAACAATTTCAGTTGATTCGTGATCTTGCCCATGCGTTCGGTGAGCGCGGCGATCGCTTCGAGGTTCTCATTCGCGGCGACATGATCCCCTCGTTCGATAAACACCCGCGTATTGTCCGAAAAACTGCGCAGCGCGGCGAGCGGCTGATTCAGTTCGTGCGTGATGCCCGCAGCCATTTGCCCCAGAGCCGCCAGTTTGCTCGCCTGGATGAGCTCGTCGTGCGGTGATATCGCCGATGAAACCAAACCCGCGCAAGCCCATCAGACCATCGGTGCGTACAAGCGCAGCAAGGTGCTGGCGGAGCGCGCCGTCGA
>NZ_JBSIPA010000747.1:0-1789 GCF_053574605.1 Caballeronia sp. M23-90
TGCCGTGGCGCAGCAGCGCCCGGCCGCACGCGCCTTGCTGTTGCTGTCGATCACGCTCAATTACGACGGCTGGGCTATTCCCTGGTATCGATTCCTGCTCGACTACGCCTATTACACCCCGATGCGCTCGCGCTATCGGTATCGCGAGCATGAGCCCTACGGCCTGCGCAACGAGGCGTTGCGCTCGAAGATCGCGCGGGCGATGCAAAGGGGCGAAATCAGCGAAGTCGGGCCTGCATCCATAGCGCTGCCTGCGCTTCACGAAGCAAGCCGGCTGGCGGGCTCGGTGCGCAAGAAGCTGAAAACCATCAATGCCGATTGCCTCATCATTCACGCGATTGACGACGAGACGTCGAGCCCGCACAACGCGCGCTTTGTCGCGGCGAACGTCGGGGCGTCGTTTCTTCGCACCATCTGGCTCGATGACTCCTACCATATGATCACATCCGACAACGAACGCGAGGTCGTTGCCCGGGAGTGCGCGCTCTTTCTGCGCGAAAGCGCAGCGGCATCAGTGTCGAGCAACAATCCGACGCCCGTCGTTTCACGCGCGCTTGCGCGGCGATTGAGGCAGTTGGCGACCGTTGCGGGGAAAGCGTGAGGACCCGCAAGGCATCGATTAGTCGCCATTGCACCGCGCTCGCAGCGGCACTTGCGTGTTGCACGATGGGATTCGCGCACGCCGATGAAACGCCGGCCGACAGCGACTGGAAGATCTCGGTCGGACCGGGCGTGTATCTGTTCCCGAAGTTTCCGGGTTCCTCGCAGCTTCAGGTGCTGCCCTTCCTCGTGCAGGACATTTCGTGGCGGGACCGCTTGTTTTCGCAGGGTCCGGATGTGCTTGGTGTCAATGTGCTGCGAAGCGAGAATTATCATGTCGGCATGTCAATGAGCTTCGACTTCCAGTCAAGATCGTCCTCCGACGATGCGCGCCTCAGGGGCCTGCCCGATGTGCACTACGGACCGAAGCTGCGGCTCTTCGCCGATTACACGTGGTGGGCGTTCACCGGCGCGGCGGCGGTCTATCAGGACATTGCGGGAACCGGACAGGGCCTGACCGCGATGGGCGATCTCTTCATATCGGCGCCTGTCGGCAACTTGCTTCTTTCAATGGGCCCCGGCCTCACCTGGGCGAATGCGACCTATACACGTACCTTGTTCGGCATCTCGCGGCAGGAAAGCGCGGCGTCGGGATTGCCGCATTACGACACTGCTTCCGGCTTGCGCGATGTTCACTTCAACGTGAACGCAACGTACAAGATCAGTCCGCACTGGTCGGCGAACGTCGCGGCAGTTGTGGGACGCCTCGAGCGATACGCCGCCGGCAGTCCGATCACAGAGCGCCGGCTCGACCTCAACGGCATGGCGTCGGTGCTCTACCGCTTCTAGCACCCGTGACGAAGTGCGTCCACATACCCGCAAGCCGCTCGCGTTCGCGTTCGAGATCGGCGGCGGACAGCGGGGCGAAGCCCTTTTGCACGCGGCCATAAGTGAGCAGCGGCGCAAACGCAATGCGCTTCATGCTCAAAAATCCAGCTTGGCCGTGACAATCACTTGCCGGCTTTCGCCGATGTTGATGAACGGCGTGCCCGTGCAGCAACTGCCCGTGTAATACGTGGAGTTGAAGATGTTGCGCGCGTTGAGTTGCCAGTCGATGTACTGCCCGAAGATATGCGAATTCCATGATACGAACGCATCGGCGACATGACCCCACGGTAACTGATACACCTTGCCGGTGCCATCGCCGACCGCCATGCTGCTGGACACGCGCACGCCCGCCCCTGCGCGA
>NZ_JBSIPA010000748.1:0-1785 GCF_053574605.1 Caballeronia sp. M23-90
TTTCGATACGCTCGATGCCGAGAGCGCAGCGCCCGATCGCGATCATTATTTGCGTCGCCCGGATCTGGGCCGCAAGCTCAACGATGAAAGTACGGCACGGCATGGCGCGTTGCAGCGTAGGCCGACAAGCCGTCGGCGACGACGAACACCACATCGAAACCCTTGCCTTCGTGATCGCGAAGACGTGCCGTACTTTCATCGTTGAGCTTGCGGCCCAGATCCGGGCGACGCAAATAATGATCGCGATCGGGCGCTGCGCTCTCGGCATCGAGCGTATCGAAACCGGCTTCTCGCAGTGCTGCATGCAGCGCGTCCACATCGAGCGGCTGATGCACGGCGTCACGAGCCTGCGCGTGCGATAAATTGAACGCAAGCAAGGGCGCCGTCGGCAGGCTGCTGCCGGCGCGGCCCAGCGCAATACGCGCGTTCGTGAAACGGCGCAGCGCGTCCCACGGACTGGCGTTGGATGGCGCAGGCGCGTCCTTTGGATCTGCGTCGGTATCGGCCATTACGTCGTGATCCATTCAAGCAAGGGTTGCGGTGCGGACGGGCTGAGCAGGGCGCCGCGTGTATCGATGATCTGCATCGATTCAAGCCATGCCTCGAACTCCGGGGCGCGGCGCAGCCCCAGCACATTGCGCACATATAACGCGTCATGAAACGATGTGCTTTGGTAGTTGAGCATGATGTCGTCAGCGCCCGGTACGCCCATGATGAAGTTGACGTTGGCTACGCCAAGCAGCGTGAGCAAGGTGTCCATGTCGTCGGAATCGGCTTCGGCGTGGTTCGTATAGCAGATGTCGCAACCCATCGGCACGCCGAGCAGCTTGCCGCAGAAATGATCTTCGAGACCGGCGCGAATGATCTGGCGTCCATCGTAGAGATACTCCGGGCCGATGAACCCCACCACCGTATTCACCAGCAACGGCTTGAACTTGCGGGCGACCGCATAGGCGCGAACTTCGCAGGTTTGCTGATCGACGCCGTGATGGGCATGGGCGGAAAGCGCGCTGCCCTGGCCGGTCTCGAAGTACATGAGGTTGTCGCCGACCGTACCGCGCTTCAGCGACAACCCCGCCTCATACGCTTCCTGCAGCAGCGCGAGCGACACGCCGAAACTCGCGTTGGCTTTTTCCGTGCCCGCGATCGACTGGAACACGAGATCCACGGGCGCGCCTTTCTCGATCGCGGCGATCGTGTTCGTCACATGGGTCAGGACGCAGGATTGCGTCGGGACTTCGTAGCGTTGCCGGAAGTCATCGATCATCACGAGCAATGTCGTGATTGCATTGAGCGAATCCGACGCCGGATTGATGCCGATCACCGCATCCCCGCAGCCGTACATGAGCCCGTCGAGCATGGACGCGGCGATGCCCTTGACGTCGTCGGTGGGATGGTTCGGCTGCAGGCGCACGGACATGCGTCCGGGCAACCCGATGGTATTGCGAAAATGCGTGACCACCGGGCGTTTCTTGGCCGCGAGAATCAGGTCCTGGTTACGCATGAGTTTCGATACGGCGGCGACCATTTCCGGCGTGAGCCCGGGCGCGATGCGCACGAGCGCGGCGGTATCGGTGGAGTCGGCGAGCAGCCAGTTGCGGAAATCGCCCACCGTGAGATGCGATATCTCCGCGAAAGCCTGCGCGCAATGTTCGTCGATGATCAGCCGCGTCACCTCATCGCTTTCGTAAGGGATCACGGTTTCGCTGAGAAACGTGCGCAGCGGCACTTGCGCCAGCGCCATCTTCGCGGCGACGCGCTCTTCCTCGGTGGCGGCCGCGACGA
>NZ_JBSIPA010000749.1:0-1780 GCF_053574605.1 Caballeronia sp. M23-90
CGCGCGGCTCGACGTGCCCATCGTCCCGCGGGGCGCCGGTACGGGCTTGTCTGGCGGCGCAATGCCGATACGGCATGGCATCGTGGTGTCTCTTGCGCGCTTTCGCAAGATCATGGAAGTCGATCCGTATGCGCGAACCGCGACCGTCCAGCCGGGCGTGCGCAATCTCGCCATTTCCGAAGCCGCCGCACAGTATGGCCTTTATTACGCGCCCGATCCTTCATCGCAGATTGCGTGCACGATCGGCGGCAACGTCAGTGAAAATTCCGGCGGCGTTCATTGCCTCAAATACGGCCTGACGTGTCACAACGTGATGCGGGTGCGGGCTGTATCGACGGAAGGCGACATTCTCGAATTCGGTTCGCTCGGGCTGGACGCGCCCGGGCTCGATCTGCTTGCGGTGTTGATTGGCAGCGAAGGCATGTTCGCGATCGTCACCGAAATCACCGTCAAGCTGATTCCGAAGCCGCAAACGGCGCAAGTCATCATGGCGAGTTTCGACGACGTGGTGAAAGGCGGCAACGCGGTCGCGGCGATCATTGCAGCGGGGATCATTCCGGCCGGCCTCGAAATGATGGACAAACCCGCGACGCGCGCCGTCGAGGAATTCGTGAAGGCCGGCTACGACCTTGAAGCCAAGGCGATCCTGCTGTGCGAATCCGATGGCACGCAAGACGAAGTGTCCGAAGAAATCGTTCGCATGACGGCCGTGTTGCGCGAGTTCGGCGCAAACCGCATCCAGATTTCGCGTTCCGAAGCCGAACGGCTGAAATTCTGGTCCGGGCGCAAGAACGCGTTTCCGGCGGCCGGGCGGATCTCGCCGGATTATTACTGCATGGACGGCACCGTCCCGCGCCGCCAGATCGGGCCGTTGCTTGCGCGTATCGAAGAGATGGAAGTCAAGTACGCGCTGCGCTGCATGAATGTGTTCCATGCGGGCGACGGCAACATGCATCCGCTCATTCTCTTCAATGGCAACGATCTCGACGAATGGCATCGCGCTGAAGCGTTCGGCTCGGACATCCTGGAAGCCTGCGTGGAACTCGGTGGGACGGTGACGGGCGAGCATGGCGTGGGGATCGAAAAGATCAATTCCATGTGCGTGCAGTTTTCGCCGGAGGAACGCGACACTTTCCACGCGATCAAGCGCGCCTTCGATCCCCCCGGCCTGCTCAATCCGGACAAAGGCATTCCCACGCGCGCGCGCTGCGCCGAGTACGGAAAGATGCACATCCGCGGCGGTTTGCTCCCGCATCCGGAAATTCCGCGCTTTTAGGCATCGTGTTCAGACGTGGCAACTAAACGGCCGCTTCGGCATCAGCGGCCGTTCAGATGCAGGAAACATATCCACGTTTATACGAGTGGCCTTACCAGCACGCGCCGATACACTGGTCTGGAGCATCAAAAACTAGCCATTTGGCCAGCAGACGGCCAGCATCAACACGCAGGACACCATGAACGAGGAAGACATTGTCGCGAGCTGGTCCGAGCGCGTGCGCGCCGCGACAGCGAGCAACGCGCCCTTGCGGATTCGCGGCGGCGGTACGAAGGACTGGTACGGCCAGACGTTGCAAGGCGAAATCATCGATACACGCGCGCACAGCGGAATCATCGAACATGACCCGGCCGAACTCGTGATCACCGCGAAGGCCGGCACACCACTGCGCGAGATCGAAGCGCGCCTCGACGAATGCAACCAGATGCTGCCGTTCGAGCCGCCGCACTTTGGCCACGATGCAACCATCGGCGGCTGCATTGCTGCAGGACTCGCCGGCCCGCA
>NZ_JBSIPA010000074.1:0-19204 GCF_053574605.1 Caballeronia sp. M23-90
CCCCGATCTCGGCTATGCGCACCTCGGCGTGCTGAAAGTGCTGGAGGCGAACCGGATTCCTGTCGACTGCATTGCGGCGACGAGCATGGGTGCGGTCGTCGGCGGACTGTACGCGAGCGGCATGAGCGCGCAGGACATGGACAACCGGCTCGCGAAAATCAATCTTGCCGACGTCGCATTCGACGTCACCGCGCGCGCCGATCTGCCGCAATCCCAGCGGGAGGACGAGCGGCTGTATATGAACAGTTTGTCGTTCGGCTACGGCTCGCGCGGCTTCCGCCTGCCGGCCGGTCTTGTGCAGGGCACGCAGCTTCAGGCACTGCTGCAGGACTGGACGAGCACGGTGCCCGGAAACATCTCGTTCAACGCACTGCCCGTCCCGTTTCGTGCGATCGCCACGGACTTGCAGACCGGCCAGAAGGTCGTGCTCGATCACGGGTCGTTATCGCAGGCGATCCGCGCGAGCATGGCGCTGCCCGGCCTGTTCGCGCCGGCGGATGTGGACGGACGCACGCTGGTCGATGGCGGCATAGTCAGCAACCTGCCGATAGAAACCGCCCACGACATGGGCGCCGACGTTGTGATCGCCGTGGATATCGGTTCGCCGCTGCGGCCGCTCGATGCGTTGGCGTCGCCCACCGACGTGATGCAGCAGATGATCGGCATCCTGATCCATCAGAACGTCGCGCGGCAACGCGAACAGCTCAAGGCCGACGACGTGCTGATCGAACCCGCGCTCGGTTCCCTCAGCTTCACGGATTTCGCCAATGCGCGCCAGGCCATTGCTGCGGGCGAAGCCGCCGCCACCGCCGCGCTGCCGAAGCTGCGGCATCTGGCGTTGTCGCCTGCGGACTACGCAGCGTATCGCGTGGCGCATTCCGCGCCCGCAAGCAAGCCGGTGCGCATTACGCGCATCGAGATTGCATCGCAGGGCGCGGTGCCGCAGGCGCGCATCCGCGAAACACTGCACGTGCAAGAAGGCGATGTGTACGACCCCGCGGCGGTTTCCAGGGACTTGCTGTCGCTGACCACGCTTGGCAATTTCGAAAGCGCGACGCAACAACTCGTCGATAACGGCGACGAACACACGCTCGTAATCAATACCCGCGATAAATACTGGGGCCCGAACTTCCTGCTCTTCGGGCTCGGCTTGTCGAGCAGTACAACCGATTCGGGCGGCTTCCGGCTGCACTTGGGTTATCGGCGGCCGTGGCTGACGTCGTCGGGACTGGAGGGGCGTATTGACGGCACGGTCGGCAGCGACCTGACCAGCATTCACGCGGAGTTGCGGCAGCCGTTGTCGAATACGGCGGGTTATTACCTCGCGCCTTACGTGGACTTTCAGCGGCGCTATGCGAACCTCTACGACGAGGACGGCAGCGTCAAGTTGACGCAATACCTGATTCAAACGGAACGCGCGGGGCTCGACTTTGGCGTGCCGCTTTCCACGCTGGGCGATTTTCGTGTCGGCGTTGCGTACACGCATGCATATGGATCGCCGCAATACAACCTGCCGTCCAACCTTTTTGATCCAAGCCTGCCTCCAACGGACAACCTGTTTCCCGAGATCTACGCGCGGCAAATCAGCGCCCGGGCACGGGTGGTCATCGATCAACTCGACGATCCGCTATTTGCCCGTAAAGGTTATTTCAGTGAGCTTCGCGTGGAGCATTCGCTCTTTGCCGGCAGCGATAGTTTCACCGAGGTGTATGGCAAGGGAATTGTCGCGGCAACGTTCGGACGCCATAGTTTCAATGCGAGCGCGGAGGCCGGCGGCAATTTTGGCAGCTCGACCAACCTCACCAACCCGCTTGGTTTTACGCTCGGGGGATTTCAACACTTGTCGGCGTATGCCGCCGATCAGTTGGCCGGCGACTCGATGTTCTACGGGCAGGTCACATACATGAACCAGATTGCCAGCTTCAATACGCCGCCAATTCGCGGACTGTTTGCGGGCGTCAGCGCGGAAGTCGGAAACGTCTGGCTGAAAGACTCGCAGTTCGGCAGCGGATCGCTCAAGCGCAGCTTCACGTTTTTCACTAGCGTGACGAGTTCGTTCGGACCAATTTATCTCGGTGTAGCGTTCGCGCCGGGCGGCAGGACGAACTACTACTTCCAGCTCGGACACGCGTATTGAGTTTGATCGGTGGTCTTCAGGCAGCAGCGCTGACAGGCCAGCTCAATTCGAAACGCGCACCGCTCAACGTCACAGGATCGGTCACCGCAATATGTCCGCGATGTGCGTTCAAGACCTGACGCGTGATCGCCAGTCCGATGCCGTAACCGCCTGTCTGGCGATCGAGCCGCACGAACGGATCGAAGATGCGGTCGCGTTCGTGTTCGGGCACGCCGGCGCCGTCGTCTTCAACAAAGATATGTACGTGCCCCCGCTGCACGGACAGCCCGACCACAATCCGTGCCTGAGCATATTTGCTCGCATTGCGCAGCAGGTTGCGCATGGCATACGACATCAGGCGCGTGTCCATAGCAACGCATGCGCACGGATTGATATCCACGTCCCGCACAATGCGCATATGGGTGTAGAGCAGCGTGGCGTCGTGGACCTGCTTGTCGAACCAGCTCAAAAGCGGCGTTGCTTCCAGGTTGGATTGCAGCGAACTATGCTCGAGGCGGGCGTAGGTAAGACTCATATCGATGAGTTCTTCGAGTTCAGTCACATCCTGCCCGATGCCCGCCAACGCCTCGTCATACTCCGCTGCCGATCCCGGCTGGCGCAGGATTTCAAGCGCAAAGCGCACGCGCGCAAGCGGCGTGCGCAATTCGTGCGAGATGCCATTGGTCAGTTCGCGTTGCGCCGCAATGATGCGTTCCATGCGCGCGGCGAGCGCGTTGAGCATGCGCGCAAGCGGCCCGATGATCACGCTATGCGACACACGTGCACGTATGTTGAAGCGCCCGCCCGTGAAGTCGCTTGCGCGCTCGCGGATGATCGTCAGGTCGTGCCAGACGGGCCGCATCCATCGGTATGCAATCAGCGCGGGGAATCCGAACGTCACCGCTGCAATCAGTATTAGCGCAATGCCCGGTATCTGGCCGGTGCGACCCGGAGCAAGGGCAGTTGCTACCACCACAGCCGTCAATATCGCGACACTCAGCAGGCGGAAATACGCGCGCAGATAGAATCGTGACCAGCTTGGCGTGCGATCGGCGCGCGTGTCGGTCCAGGTGCGGCGGAAATGCAGCCAACGCCATTTGCAGTATCGGAGGAAGGGGAGTTTTTGCGCGGTCGCGTTCATGATCGGAGGCATCGGGTTAAGAGCGCGGAGGAACGTGAATCAGCATTCATATGCGCGCTTGAATGTTAGTCTCAGCGCGCAGATGACATTGTCGATATTGCACCATGCGATGTGCAGTTTTGTAGCCGGCCATGTCTGAATGGCCGAGCATCATTCCCATGCGATCTTGCTGAATTGATAACCCTTGCCGCGAATGGTCTTGATGCGCTGCGGCGTGGCTGCATCGTCGTTGAGTTTGCGGCGCAGACGTGAAACGCCGCCGTCGATGGTGCGATCCAGCCCGTCGAATTCGAGTCCGCGCAATTGCCGCATCAGGCTCTCGCGGCTGACCACCTCGCCCGCACACATGACCAGCGCCCAAAGCAGATCGAATTCCGCCGATGTGAGCTCCGGGCTGCTGCCGTCGGGCAACCGGACGCTGCGCGTCGCGCGGCTGATTTCGAATTTGCCGAACGCGAACATGTCCGGCTGCGTTGATGCGCCGGCCGTGCGTTCCATGACCGTCACACGGCGCAGTTGCGCCTTGATCCGCGCAAGCAGGATGCGCGGTTCGACCGGTTTGTGAACGTAGTCGTCCGCGCCGAATTCGAGGCCGAGCACTTCATCGAACTGATCGTCGCGCGCGGTCACCATGATGATTACGCCATCGAAATGAGCGCGTGCCTCGCGGCATATCTGGAAGCCGTCCTTGCCGGGCAGGTTGACATCGAGGATCACCAGATCCGGCTGACGCTTGAGTATTGCGGGAATTGCCTCGTTGCCATGCCGGACGACATCGACCTCATAGTCGTTCTTGCGGAGATAAGCCGCGACCAGCGCCGAAAGGCGTTCATCGTCTTCGACGAGCAAGATCCGGAAGGGCATGAGGGACTCAGTGGTGACGCAATGGCGCCGAATGACAAACAGGATAGCGGATGCGCCGCACGCCACGAGCATGCCCGTACAAAACTCGACAAGACTCCACGCAATTCGACATGCCGGCCACGGCGCATGGATAGCATCCGTTCGATCGCAATCCAGAAAGGTCGTGCACGATGCCCTTGTTCTTTGAATGGTTTGGCGCGGGCTCGCAATCGCTCGCCGGATGGTTCGCCCGTATCGCGAACTCATGTGCAACGATAAATCACGCGAGCCGCATCTTGTATCCGGGGACGAGCCGTTTCGCCCGATGGCGGCGGATTCGATTCTGGCTGCGCTCGCTGCTCTGGTGGCGCACGACCACGACGTGGCTCGAGCGCTGTGCGACATCGCCGTTGTCGAGCCTCGTGCAGCGTCAGCCGGTCGCGCTCGAACGCATGCACCGGCCGTTCCTTCATGGATGCTTCAACGCACGCGAACGGCTCAAGGCGAGCCTCGATCATTGCGCGATCACGCAGCAACGCGCGCCGCGACTGGCGAATCGTATTGCATTTGAAGGACGAGTATCGATTGCACGCATCTCGGTCGATGCAGACAGTTGGGACGTATCGCTCGAATCGATCGGGCATTTTCAGCGCGAAGGCGACTGGTCACTTTGCATTCGCGATGCATCCGGCAGACGCGTGGTGTCGTGCACGTTCAGCCTGGCGTATCTCGGCGGCAAGGTGCTGCGCCCGCGCATGTGCATTGGCGCGGTCCAGGGCCCCGACAAGTCGATGAACGGCCGCGACCTTTTTCGTACGCTCACCAAGAAGTGGCTTGGATTGCGACCCAAGGTCTTTGCGATTTATCTCGCGCAAAACGTGGCGCAGACGCTTGGCATGGGCAGTACGTTCATCGTGTCGAAACACGCACATGTCTATTCGAACTGGCGCTATTGCCTGCGCAAGAAACGCGTGTCGGCGGACTACGACAACCTGTCACGCGAATGCGGCGCTTTCGCCACATGGAACGGCTGGTTCGTGCTTGCCCCGCCCCGGTTGAATCTTTCGGATCGCGATGACTCGGCTAAGGGAAATGCGCTGCGCCGAAAACGCAATGCACTCAGGGAAGATGTTGTGTTGCAGATTCGCGAACGATTACGCGCGTAACAAACACGACCCGCTTATTAGCTGTTTTGGGCATGCCACTTGCACTACGTTCCCGTTCACTAAAAAGTACTGGGGCGACGCATGGCATCGACGATTTCCGCATCTACCAAATTCCGATCAGTACTAGCAGAGGGCGAGATCGATCATCTGGAAAAGATGCTGCGCCTGTCGCGGACGCAAGGGCCCGTTCCACATCTGAACGGCGCCTACTGGACGGCAAGACTTACATTCGTGCAAGAACATTTCGATCTCGTCGCGGAGCAGGCAAAGCGTGTCAAAGCGCTGCTTTGTGTATCGGCGACAAACGATGCGCTGGAATCGAAGGTTGGCGGCGGCACGCGCTCATGGGTCGCTTGAGCGCATCACGCACATTCAATCACTTGCCGCCTGCCTGAGCGGCCTGAGCAACCAGCCGTCGCGCGGACACGCTCGACGCATCCACGGCGGAAGCCTGCGACGCATTGTCCGATACACAGCGCCAGTCGCCCGTTGCACGGCAGCGCGCAGCGCGATGCAAAAGATCATCGCGCAAACGTTCTCGGGTAGCCAGGTCCGCGCGCATCTGCTGCAACTGAGGATTGGCGCTGTCGTTTGCCGGCATCGCCGCAAGAGTCCGATGCGCCACAAAAAGATTGCGGCTCCCCATAGCACGATAAAACTCGGAAGCACCCGGAATTGCCGGTATCACTGCGGGTGGCTGTGCCGGCGAGACGCTCGCGTTTGCAGGTGCAGGTGCAGGTGCACTTGCGATAGCCCCGGCAGTTGCAGCCTGCATCCGGACGACCGCTCCGCTCACGAGCGCATGAGAAGAAACCGGCTGCGGCTTCAGATCCATGTTCGACGGACGAGAGCCACTCAGAGCCCATACGATCAACACGCCTCCGGCAAGCAGACCTGCCCATAGCAGTTGCTCCGTGCGTTTCGAGCGCGTCTGATAGAACTTCAGCGCGCCTTCAGCCAGTCCCGGATACGCGCCTTGCGAACGCTTGGGGCGCCTGATACTTTTCTTCTGAAATACCGTGGTTGCGAAGCTCGTCAAACGGTGCAAAAGGTTTGGCACATGGCCGCACCGCCCACATCTGTAAGTACCTGCAGGAAAGTCATTTCCGCACTCTTCGCATGTCGTCCACGCTGCGTAACCGATAGACTCCAGCATGCGCATAAAAGTCTCCATGTTAAGTGGGTACGGGTGTAATCAAAGGGCTGGGGCCGGATCGCCGGCTTCTTGCATGTCGTCGCCGGCGGCGCGTGTCGGCATTCGCAAATCCTGCATCAGCCGGTGCAAATGGACCCTGGAAATCCCGAGACCGCGCGCTGCATCCACGACGCGGCCCTTGTGTACGAAAAGCGCCAATTCTATCGCGCGCCGGTCCGCCGCCGCGCGGGCCTCCCGAAGCGAATCCGGTGCATTCGCAGCGTGCTCGGTTAGTTCGAGATCCTGAGCAGTGATGTATTTTCCCTCGGATAAAATAATTGCGCGACGTACACGATTAATAAGTTCGCGCACATTGCCGGGCCAGCCATAGTTATGCAAGGCAGCAATCGCATCCGGCGCGAACCCGTGTATGCGCCGTGCGCGTTCGTCCTTGAAGCGTTCGAGCGCGTACAACGCCAGTTCCGTAATATCTTTTCCGCGCATCCGAAGCGGTGGCTCCCGAATTTCCAGCACGCAGAGACGAAAAAACAGGTCGGCCCTGAAACGTCCTTCATCGACCGCCGTCTGCATGTCGACATGCGTCGCGGTAATCACGCGCACATCGACATCCACGCTTTCGATGCCGCCCAGCCTTTCGATTTTTCGCTCTTGAATGAAACGCAACAACGCCGCCTGACTTTCCGCTGGAAGGTCGCCGATTTCATCGAGAAACAACGTGCCGCCATTGGCTTCCTCGACACGTCCGATCTTTCTTTGCGTTGCGCCCGTGAAGGCGCCGCGTTCATAGCCGAACAATTCCGAATGCAACAACTCGTGCGGGATCGCACCACAATTCACCGCGATGAACGGCATGGCGCGCCGCGCCGATCGTGCGTGAATCATCTGCGCGGTCAACTCTTTCCCCGTGCCCGATTCACCTGATATGAAAACGGTCGCATCCGTCGAAGCAACTTTTCCGATCGCGCGATGAAGCGCCCGCATCACCTCCGACGATCCAATCATGCTACTTGCCATAGCGCCATCGGCAAGTGCCGTGTCTCCTTCGAACCGTAGCGCTTCCATGCCGACCGCCTGCGACAACACGGTCAGAATGCGCTCATGCTGCGTAGGCACCGTGACGAAGTCAAAGCAATGCGCGGCGATGGCGTCGCGCACCTCCCGCAAGTCCCGCGATTCACGCGATACCAGTGCAACCCACGCCACCAGAGCAGAACGCGAAAGCTGTTCGACCCTCTCCAAATGCGGCTTGCTCACGCCGGCCGTCAAGTCGAGCAAGCCGGGCATGGGTGCATCGGTCAAATCACTTGATGCGTTTGCGTTGATTGCGGGTACCACTTTCCACGCGGCATCGTTGAGACTCTTTACTAGCTTTTCGTCCGGCTTGTCGCCTATATAAAGAAGCGTCCGATGCACGCGGTCCATGGTTGTAGATATTCTCTGGTAAGCCCTTCTTTACACTTGGATGGGAACAGCCCGGCCATTCGCAGCAGGCGCAACTTTCCGGGTGACCCATCCTATAGACGCGCATTCGCCGCAGGTGAAACAGAAAGTTAGTTTGCGTATCCAGGAATGAAAAAGATCGTCAGATGTAACTGCGCCGCTTCGGTCGAATCCGGGCACGTGGTTTGCGCCTACCGAAGCGCCGCGTTCAACTTGCGTTTCCCGCAACGCGGACCTACCCAACGGAGAACGCTATGGAACCTGTATCGCACGGAATCATCTTCTGGCTCATCATCGGCGCCATTGCAGGCGCGCTCGCCGGCCGGATTGTCGATGGCGGCGGCTTTGGGATCGTGGTGGACATCATTGTGGGGATCGTCGGCGCGTTTATCGGCGGATGGCTGGGTGGCGCGCTTGGCCTGCACCTGGGCAGCGGCATCATCGGATCCCTGATTACGGCCGTGATCGGCGCGGTGATTCTATTGATCATCGTGCGGCTCTTCAGCCGTGGGCGTGCCGGGCCAACTGTCTAATAGCGTTCCAGTACCAAAACCCCGTGTCCGCACGGGGTTTTTTATTGTGCAACGCCAATTGATCTCAAACCGCACAACTGCTTACAAATCTCACGTGAGGGCAGTGCACCGGCACTGCCGGGCGCGCGTTGTAGCAAGACGCACCCACCGCGAGGCTTGTCATGAGCACTAGTTGGCATCTTCACGAGCAGCAACGTCGCCGCATTCATTCGCTGATCGCCGTCACGGCCATTGCAGTGATCGTGGTGAGCGGTATTGGCATCGCGGCATTGACCGGCATTCTTTCGGCATCGAAAGCCGAGAGCGCGACCTCGAATGCTTCCCCTCTCATCGACACACACAGCGCCGATCCCCTCAGCGGACTGAAGCTCAACGCAGAACCCCTGCATGGGTTGGCGGTTGAGCAGCGCATAGGCATATCGGGCGCGCGGTAACTCCGCGTTACCAATCTCGCAAACCGGTTTCACTTGCGAGCGGAAACTGCACATAGACTTTTCACTACCGGATGACGTCGATGTCGATGCCGCCGGAAACCATCAAGGATCGTGGAATGAACAAGCGCAATATCGCTGCCGTATTGTCGATGACGCTCTTCGCGTTCGCCGGCTCGGCCAACGCGGCGGGATGTCTCAAGGGCGCAGTTGTAGGCGGCGTTGCGGGCCACGTCGCGGGTCATCATGCGGTGATCGGCGCAATGGGCGGCTGCATTGTCGGACATCACATGGTGAAGGAGAAAGCGAAAGAACGTGCAATGGAAGCAAGTCAGCACACCGCCGCGACACCGTCCTGAGCGGTTTCACCGAACAGGAGGACCCATGCTGCGACCCCGAAGCCTTCGAGTCACAGCGCAAGCGGCCGGCACGCAAATGTGCGCTGACTACTGCGAGGAAACTGGCCGCCTTCGCATCCTTCAGGACGAAGTGGCGTTGCGTGAATGGTTTCCGCCCAACTCGTGGATGGCGATTGCATCGGTTGCCGGCGCGCGCAACTGGGGAACGCGGCCGGACTTGAACGAGCTGCGAGCATTGCTCGTGAGCCAGATGTCGCTGATGAACATCGGCTGAAAGATGTACGAGTTATCCGTTACAGCCTCTGGATAACTTCGGCATAACAACACGGATTGGTGTGCGCCGATTCTTGATAACCGCGGGCATGTTCGCAACGCCGCAGAAGTTATCCTTCCATACACCTCGTTGTCCCGCAAGCGTGCTTGCGGTTATCTTGTCTGTAGAGCATTGATCCAATGGCGCTTTCGACGCTTGTCCACAGTAACGGGCGATGCTTGTTAACTATTACTATGTATACATATCACTTACGATAAACCATTAAGGCGTGGAATATGAGCGTTGCCGATGGCGCTTAAAAAGTGAGCACGGCTCGTTGTCACAGTAAATGTTCGATGCTCAAGCGATTGGACCATCGTGAATTCAAGTATTCGACGGCAAGTCTTCGATGACAGATCACCCGATCGGTATCGCTTGAGATGGTCGCGTTCGGGCGCAAGCTCACGAAGCTCGACGTATCTGATATCGAGTAGCTCGGACAGGAAGAACTCGAGGTCCGGTTTTTTGGAGAAGCCCGCGAGTTGCGAAGTGTTGTTCAGACGGACATCGAGAAGGGTGCGGACTTCGGCTTGCTTTAACAGCGTGAAGAACTGTGCGGCCGATTTTTGCGTGAAGCCGATGGTGCGACTTGCATGGCTTGAGATTTCGAACGAGCGAATGCGTTGAAGGTAACGAAGCGTGATATCTGGCGGGCTGTAGCGTCGTTCTGGTGGTTCAAGGCTTTCCTTGGTGCCCGTGAGCACGAGAAGCCCATACCGGCCGCTCAGGCCGTGTTACGCACGCCTGCGGGCGTTCAAAGAAAAAGCGCCGCGTGATGACAAGCATCGACGCAGCGCTTCAGGATTCGGCGTAGATTTCGTGACTTTGATGGCTGACCACAAAGCCCCTACCCCCTCACTCCACCGTCACACTCTTGGCCAAGTTCCTGGGCTTATCCACATCGGTCCCTCTTGCACAGGCCGTGTGATAAGCCAGCAATTGCAGCGGTACCGTATGCAGGATCGGCGACAACAAGCCATAGTGCTCCGGCATCCGGATCACATGAATGCCGGCTTCGCTGACAATGCGCGTATCTGCATCGGCGAAAACATACAGCTCGCCGCCGCGCGCCTTCACCTCCTGCATATTCGACTTGAGCTTCTCCAGCAGCGTGTCGTTGGGCGCGATCGTCACGACCGGCATTGCCTCCGTGACCAACGCCAGCGGCCCATGCTTCAACTCACCCGCCGGATACGCTTCAGCATGGATATACGAGATTTCCTTCAGCTTCAACGCGCCTTCGAGCGCGATCGGATAATGCAGCCCGCGCCCGAGGAACAGTGCATTTTCCTTCCGCGAAAATTCCTCTGCCCAAGCGATGATCTGCGGCTCCAGCGCAAGCACGCTGTTCAGCGCCGCCGGCAGATGCCGCAACTGCGCAAGATACGCGGTTTCCTGCTTCGCGCTCACATGGCCGCGCAACGCGCCGAGCGTCACCGCCAGCACGAACATGCCGACCAATTGGGTCGTGAAAGCCTTCGTGGACGCCACGCCAATCTCGGTGCCCGCATGGGTGAGAAACGTCAGCTCCGTCAGCCGCACCATCGCGCTTGAACTCACGTTGCACACGGCCAGCGTGTGCTTGTGCCCAAGCGACTGTGCGTGCTTCAACGCGGCGAGCGTATCGGCGGTTTCGCCCGACTGCGATATCACCACGACCAGCGCCTTCGGATTCGGCACCGACTCGCGATACCGGTACTCACTCGCCACCTCGACCTGCGTAGGAATCCTGGCGATGGACTCAAGCCAGTACTTCGCCGTCATGCCGGCATAAGAACTCGTGCCGCACGCGAGGATCAGCACGCTGTCGATATCGGCGAAAACTTCTGCCGCCTTGGCGCCGAACAGGTCAGCGGTGAACCGCTCGGCCTGGGGAATGGTGTCGGTGATGGCGCGCGGCTGCTCGAAGATTTCCTTCTGCATGAAATGCCGGTACGGCCCAAGTTCAACCGCGCCGCCGTACGCCGCGACCACGCGCACTTCGCGCTGCGCTGGAATGCCATCGCGATCGACGATCTTCACGCCATCGAGCGTGATCTCGACCACATCGCCTTCATCCAGGTATGCAAACCGGTCGGTACTGCCCGCGAGCGCCAGCGCGTCCGAAGCCAGGAAGTTTTCGCCATCGCCCACACCGACCACCAGCGGCGAACCTTCACGCGCGCCGACCACCGTGTTCGGCTGATCCTTGTGAATCACGGCGATGGCATACGCGCCGTGCAACAGTTTCACGGCCTCGCGCACGGTCTGAAACAAATCCCCGCGATACATGCTGTGAATCAGATGCGCGATGACTTCGGTATCGGTCTGCGATACAAATTCGTAGCCCTTTTCACGCAACGTGGTCCGCAGGCTTTCGTAATTCTCGATGATGCCGTTGTGCACCAGCGCCAGCTCGTTGCGCGAGAAGATAGGATGCGCGTTGTCGGTGACGGGCGCGCCGTGCGTGGCCCAGCGCGTGTGCGAGATGCCGGTCACGCCGTCCAGATGACTTTCGCGGACCTGTTCGGCGAGATCGGCGACGCGGGCGACGCTGCGCGCGCGTTTGGTTTCGCCATCGGCGATGACGGCGACGCCGCATGAATCGTAGCCGCGGTATTCGAGCCGCCGCAACCCTTCGACCAGCACCGGGACAATGTTACGTTGCGCGACCGCGCCGACAATTCCGCACATGGATCTATCCTTCAAATTGTTTTCGAATCGCCCGAATCACGCGAGCATTCGTGATTGTTTCTCAAGCTTTTTTCTT
Source organism: Caballeronia sp. M23-90 (assembly GCF_053574605.1). Taxonomy (NCBI): domain Bacteria; kingdom Pseudomonadati; phylum Pseudomonadota; class Betaproteobacteria; order Burkholderiales; family Burkholderiaceae; genus Caballeronia; species Caballeronia sp. M23-90. Next base: position 12,248 of record NZ_JBSIPA010000074.1, read on the forward strand.
CACTGGCCGCACGTAACCGCTTTTGCTGATCTGCGTTTTCTCATTCATCACGAGCTGGTTTTCTCCAACGATGTCCTTCCAGACCGTCGTGCCCGCCGCGATCGTCGCGCCGCGCGCCACGCGTACCGGCGCAACAAGTTGCGTGTCCGAGCCGACGAACACATCGTCTTCGATCACCGTACGGAATTTGTTCGCGCCGTCGTAGTTACAGGTGATCGTGCCCGCGCCAATATTCACGCGCGCGCCGACATCGGAATCGCCGATATAACTCAAGTGATTCGCCTTCGAGCCGCGCCCGAACACCGCGTTCTTCACTTCCACGAAGTTGCCGACGTGCGCTTCGTCGCCGAGCACGGCGCCTGGCCGCAATCGCGCATACGGTCCCAGCACGACGTTCGCGCCGGTCGTGCCGCCTTCAATGTGCGTGAAAGCATCAACGCGCGTGCCAGCGCCGATGCTTGAATTGCGGATCACGCAATTCGGGCCAATGGTCACGTTATCCGCGAGCGTCACGTTGCCTTCGAAGACGCAATTCACGTCGATGGAAACATCGCGTCCGCACGTCAGCGTGCCGCGCACGTCGATGCGCGCCGGGTCCATCAGCGTCACGCCTGCAACAAGCAGATCTTCGGCGGTGTTGCCCTGATGAATGCGTTCGAGTTCGGCGAGTTGCTGCTTGCTGTTCACGCCGAGCGTTTCCCATTCGTCGTCGGGCTGCGAGGTCACGACTTCGATACCTGCTTCGAGCGCACGTTCGACGACATCGGTGAGATAAAACTCGCCCTGCACGTTGTCGTTCTTCAACGACGCCAGCCATTCGCCAAGCCGCGCTGTCGGCGTAATCACGATGCCCGTATTGATCTCGCTGACTTTCAGTTGATCGGCGTTGGCATCCTTCTGCTCGACAATGCGCTGAACCTTGCCCATCGCGTCACGCACAATACGGCCGTAACCCGTCGGATCGTCGAGCGTGACGGTGAGGACGCCGTAGTGCTGGCCGGCGGTATCGACGAGACGTTTTAACGTGCTTGCGCGCGTGAGGGGTACGTCGCCGTAGAGAATCAGCGTGGAAACAGCAGGGTCAAGCAGCGGCAGCGCCTGCATGACCGCGTGGCCGGTGCCGAGTTGCTGCTCCTGGATCGCAAACTGGACGTCGGGCGCGCCAACAGCGTTCTGCACCTGATCGGCGCCATGCCCGACCACCACGACAAGCCGCGTGGGGTTGAGCGTGCGCGCGACATCGAGCACATGGGACAAGAGCGGCTGGCCAGCCAAGGGATGAAGGACTTTAGGCAAGGCGGAACGCATGCGCTTGCCGGTACCTGCCGCCAAAATTACGATGTTCATGGCGTCAGCTTTTTGGGAAGTGTTGGAGCCGTCAATATAACATGCGGGCGTATCCCGAAATTGCGGCCCGGCCTTGCTGAGCAACGGTCCAGACGCTCAGGACGCGTCCATGCGTTGCATGAAAACCCAGCCCGTCGAGTATGAAAGCCAGACGCGGCGGCCTCGCAAGTAGTCCATGCCGAGAACCATATCGAAGTCCGGCAGCACGATGTCCCCCACCTCGATCGACGCGCTTGGGAACCGTTCGGCGCCGACCTCCAGGTCCACGCTATGCCGATAACTCGCAATCGGCTCACCATCCCAGCCAAAGTTGTACATGGGCACCGTTTTATCCATCCCGGTCAGGTCCGCTCCGGTCCCGGCTATGCTGGCCTTAGCCGCAATCGAGGTCTCCGCGCCTGTATCGATGACTGCCCGAATGGGATGTCCATTCGCCGATATATGCAGGACGAAACGGTTACGCCGCGTTAAATCGGCGGAAAAGGCAGTGAATTGTCCCGACCATGGAACAAACCGGCCGACGCAATTGGACACCGAATAGAGCGCCATGGTCCGCGCGGGAAAATCGAGTTCAACGTCGTACCGTGTCAGTATGTTGGAGCCCAGAAAGCCAATCGGTGCGGGCAATCGTGCTTCACGCGCCCGCTTTGCAACAAAGGCGAAAGAGGTCGGACTGACGCGGAGATCAATCCACTCGGGCGCTCCCAGTTTCAGGGACGAAAGGATGCGCGGATAATGCCAGCCTGCCTCCCCGCCGAGACCCGTTACCTTGTGCTCGCCGAACTTGTCCTCCTGCAGATGCCAGACATTCGCCATGGCAGGTTCAATAGTCGTCTGGTCGCTGCCCGTATCCACGACCATTGGATAAGTTCGTCCGTCGATCTCGGCCGGCACCGTGAAAAAGCCGAAGAATCTGGTCAAGGGCAACTTCGCCTCAAGCTGAACCCGGCAAGCAGCAATGTTCGACGTGGGAGGCGGCCGCCTCGCAGGCCTTGTCGCGGAAGCGCCTTTTGTAACTCGGGCACGCGGCTTCATGACACGTTCAACCGGAGCGCGTGTGAACGCTGAATGTGGTGATGACTGACCGTCGAAACCCGTATTTGCCGCGCTGCTGACCGCAAACAAGAGAAGCGCGCAACTGAATACTGTAAGTCCGCTGAGCTTCCGATAGATGATTAACCGCAACGAGATAATCTGCCGCATGCCTGCTCCGCTTATCGAATTGGCGATGGCGTTCAAGCATTTAAACTAAAGCTTAAAACACACAAACGGCGCAGCCTATCATCTCCTTCATCTCATAAACGTAGAAACTCCGCTGGATTCAAAACACCGGTTTAAAAAACAACTAGCGGTGCCGGATCACCAGACAGCTTCAAATATCGTCGAACTGGACAATCGAAATAGTCTGCGAAGCCGGTTCCGTCGAACATGGATCTTCGTCAAAAGCGATATCACCCGCCGGATCGGCCACGCCTGTCGCGCGCAAACCGCCGAACGGAAACAGCTTGTGATCCATCAAATGCGACGGCACCACGTTCGACAACGCGTTGAACATATTCTCCACGCGTCCGGGAAAGCGCTTTTCCCAATCGCGAATCAGCGCCTTCATTTCCGCGCGCTTCAGGTTTGGCTGGCTGCCGCACAGGTTGCAAGGAATGATCGGGAATTCGCGCAGTTCGGCGAACTTTTCCAGATCCCTTTCCTTGATGTAAGCGAGTGGCCGGATTACGACGTTCTTGCCGTCATCGGATTGAAGTTTTGGCGGCATGCCCTTCAATTTGCCGCCGTAGAACATATTCAGAAACAGCGTCTGCAGGATGTCATCGCGATGATGGCCTAGCGCAATTTTCGTTGCGCCCAATTCACCGGCCACACGATACAAAATCCCGCGCCGCAGTCTGGAACAGAGCGAGCACGTGGTCTTGCCTTCCGGCACGAGCCGCTTGACGATGCTGTACGTATCCTGATTTTCGATATGAAACGGGATATCGAGTTTGCTCAGATATTCGGGCAGCACGTGCTCGGGAAAACCGGGCTGCTTCTGATCGAGATTCACCGCCACGATGTCAAAATTGATCGGCGCGCGCTCGCGCAACCGCATCAGCAGTTCGAGCATGGCGTACGAATCCTTGCCGCCCGAAAGGCACACCATCACCTTGTCGCCGTCCTCGATCATCTTGTAGTCGACAACCGCTTCGCCCACTTGCCGCGCGAGGCGCTTGAACAGCTTGTTGTTCTCGTACGCCTGCTTTTGCTCGTGGCGCGTCATCGGCTCGCGAATTTTCGGAACCGAAACTGGCTCGATAATCGAACTCATGCCGCCACCTCTTTGATGCGAAAGACCTCGACGCCAACGGCATCGCAATCGGGATAAACGTCCGGCTTTTCCGTCGATACCACCACTGCCCGCACATTTGGATGTTCGAGCAGTGCAGCGGCGACGTCATCGCAAAGGGTTTCCTGCAAGTGGATATGCCCTTTGCCCACACGTTTGGCGATGGTCGAGCGCATGAAGTCGTAATCGACGACTTCGCGCAACTTGTCCTCGACCGGCGTCGATAAAGCCAGCGGCACGAACAATTCCACGTTGATCACGACGCGTTGTTCGCCCTGCTTCTCGAAATCGTGCACGCCGATGTTGATGCGCACTTCGTAATTGCGCAGAAAAAGGCGCCGGCAATCGGCGAGCCGGGGATGCGAAAGAACGGCAAGCATGGTCGTGTCCTGGGAATACTGATTAACTTACTAGGTGCGGTCGGCCATCAAAAACATGACATCGCGCGGCGATGGCACGAGATGCTGCCCGCCGTCGACAACCAGCGTCGTGCCCGTCACACCGGACGCATCGGCGAGATAACACGCGGCCGCGACCACGTCTTCGACACGCGAAGCCCGGCCCAACGGCGTCACGCGATGCGCGGCTTCGAACTCGGCATCCGTCATGTCCGCCGATGGCAACGTCAGACCCGGCGCGAGCCCGACCACGCGCAACTTTGGCGCAAGCGCCTGAGCCAGCGCGACGGTCGCGGTTTCGAGCGCCGCCTTGCTCAACGTGTACGACAAATAGTCCGGATTCATGTTGTACAGCTTCTGGTCCAGCACGTTGATGACGCACGCGCGCCGGGTTTCGTCGTGGATGGCGGCCTCCGGCGTGGCTTCGTGAAGCGCACGCGCCAGAGCCAGCGGCGCGGCCACGTTGACCGCCATCATCTCGAGCAGACGCGCGTAGCTGAAATCACGCGCGGTATCTTCCGTGAACCGGGATGCGTTGTTCACCACGCAATGCAGGCCACCCAACGCTTCGATACACCCCGGCACCAGTTTCGCGACATCGTCCTCGACGCCAAGATCCGCACCGAGCGCAACCGCCCGGCGGCCGAGCGCGCGGATCGCCGCGACGACTTCCTGCGCGTCCTGTTCCGAGCCGTTGAAATGCACGGCGCCGTCCCAGCCGCGCGCCGCAAAACCAAGCGCCAGCCCCCGGCCGATGCGTTTCGCCGCGCCCGTGATCAGCACGACGCGGGATTTGGGGGCGGAAGAATCAGGAGAAGTCGACGAAGAATCGCTCATTTACAATGCCGGAATGAATCCAAAAGCTCACGAATCCGACAGTTTACCTGCTCCCGGCCCCGACGCGCTCGCGCAATCCGAACGGCTGACCGCGCGCATCCGCGAAGAAATCGCGTCCGTGGGCGGCTGGATGCCTTTCAGCCGATACATGGAGCTCGCGCTTTACGCGCCCGGCCTCGGCTATTACAGCGGCGGCGCGATGAAATTCGGCAAACGCGGCGACGATGGCAGCGATTTCGTCACCGCGCCTGAAATGTCGCCATTGTTCTCGGCAACGCTCGCACGGCCCGTCGCACAAGCGTTGCGGGACAGCGGCACGCGCAACCTGATGGAGTTCGGCGCCGGCACGGGCAAACTTGCGGCGGGTTTGCTGAACGCGCTCAAGGCGCTGGACGTTCCGTTCGACAGCTATTCAATCGTGGATCTTTCGGGGGAATTGCAGCAACGCCAGCGCGCGACGATCGACGCCGATGCGCCGGAACTGGCATCGAAAGTCCGCTGGCTGAGTGCGTTGCCCGAACATTTCGAAGGCGTGGTGATAGGCAACGAAGTGCTCGACGCCATGCCCGTGCGCCTGGTCGTGCGCAAACTCGGCGAGTGGCACGAACGCGGCGTCATCTGGAGCCACGATCATTTCGCCTTCGACGACAAACCCCTGTTGGCCGCGCTCGATAACCCCCTGCTCGCCGAAATCGATACGACCATCGACGAAGTCAACGACGAGCCTTTCATTGAATATGTGAGCGAGACGCACGAAGCCGCGCTGGCTTTCACGCGCACGATTTGCACGATGCTCACCCGCGGCGCCGCGTTTTTCATCGATTACGGCTTTCCCCGGCGCGAGTTTTATCATGCACAGCGCGCGCAGGGCACGCTGATGTGCCACTACCGCCACCGGGCGCATGGCGATCCGTTTCTGTATCCCGGCTTGCAGGACATCACGGCGCATGTGGAGTTTTCGGGGATCGCGGAAGCCGGCACCGAGGCGGGCGCGGATCTGCTGGGCTTCACATCGCAAGCGCGGTTCTTAATGAACGCGGGGATCACGGACGCACTTTCCGACCTCGATCCCACCGATGTCCGCCGTTTCCTCCCCGCAGCAAACGCGGTTCAGAAGTTGTTGTCCGAGGCGGAAATGGGCGAGTTGTTCAAGGTGATCGCGTTTTCGCGCGGTATCGATGAAACAATCGCCGCGTTCTCATCCGGCGACCGCTCGCACACGCTATGACGTCATGATCCGCTGGGTTCTCACCACGTTCATTGCGTTGACCATTCTTTCGGCCTCGTTGCCGTGGATGAAGAAACTCGGCATCGGCAAGTTGCCCGGCGATTTCACGTTGAAACTGTTCGGGCGCGAGTATTTGTTCCCGTTCATGTCCACCATCCTGCTTTCGATCATTCTTTCGCTGATCGCGCGGGCGCTCTAAGTTGGCGAAAGTTTCATCGAGTCTCAGATCCGAGCCCCGAAACGCGATGCGCAAAGCAGGATCATCCGACTCGCCACGCGTCCTGTCCGATATCCACATGCCCTGCGCCTTGGATTCGCTCTCCGTTACCCACGTCCACGCGCTCTTGGGGAAGAACCGCAATGGCAACCTCCGTCCCGCGCGATAAAGCGCCGCAAGCGTCGCAAGGTGAGCAAGAGGGTCGGCGACAGGCGTCAGTTCGAAACCGCTCGATTGCGCGCCGCGCCCGTGCCATACCGTGCGCCTCGGACCGTCGGGCAGCGCGGCGCAATACGCGAGATGGGCAAGCCACGCGGACAGATAATCGCGCGCACGCGGCACGTCGTACCGGTAGATGATCTGGCCTTCGTCGGTCAGCAGATTCAACGTGCCGTGGATTTGCATTGGTTGCAGGGCGTCCGCCTGCAACGTCGCGTCATAGCGTCCGAAGAGTTCGGCGTCGGGCCAGCGCGGCGCGATGTCCAACGCAAAAGGCAAACGCGACGCGCCTACTTCCGTTGCGATCCGAACGCGATTGGCAAGCGAATGCAACGCGCCGATCTCGCGAGATTGCCACACGCCGCCCGTCGCACCA
>NZ_JBSIPA010000750.1:0-1774 GCF_053574605.1 Caballeronia sp. M23-90
TCGTGAAGGCGGACGGCGATCTCACCGGTTCCTTCGCGCCGAACACCACGCTGTCGGCCTGGTAGTTCGCGGCCACGTTCGGATGCGCGAAGGAACCGGTGAGATCGCCGTCCGCCTTCACGAGACCCGCCAAACCGAAGCCCAGCCGCTCGAGTTGCGGGGCATCGATACGAAACCGCAAGCGGTCACTCGGCGCGCCGAAACTGCCGTTCAGATCGACGTTGTTTCCCGCGATGGAAAGCGTCGCGTTGCTCGGCAAGATGCGCGTTCCCACGACCTGGATCGTGCCCGCGCCGGTGAGCGGCAGGTTGTCGTAGACGCTTTCGCCGAGCTTGAATTGCGCTTTGGTGGTGAGCGTCGGCGCGAGCACGCCGGTTGCGGAAAGCGTGCCGTTGACACGCGCTTCTATTGTGCGTGGCTTGGCGGCAGGTTTTTTTGCACCCTTCGCCGGCGGCGGCGTTGCAAGCAACCGGTCGGACAGCAACAACGGATTGAAATCGACAATCTTTGCCTTCACGTCGTAGCTCGAATGCACGTCTTTCTTGAGCGCGCCGCTCAGCTCGATATGCCCCTTCCCCACGCTTACCTTCACGGCATCGAAGGCGGTCTGCTTGGCATCGAGCGTGATCTTGCCTTGTGCACGCAAAGCCGCCTTGGTGTCGCTCAGATCGAGCGTGATGATCTGCGTATCGCCGGCAAGCTTGATGCCGATGGGTCCGCCAAATTGCGTCGGCCGGATGGTCGATTCGATCTGACTCAGGTCGAGCTTCGCCACTTTCAGGTCGAACTCGCCCTTGCCGTCTTTGAGGGTTCCGCTACCCGTGAGCGTTGCGTCCTTCAAGAGCCGCACGTTCAAGCCTGAAATGGTTTGCTCAGAAGCGTCGAGCTTCACATTCGCATGGGCGTCGATCAAGGGGATCAGTTTCTTGTCCACCGAACCCGGCTTCGCGTTCACAATGGAAACCGGCCCCGTCACCACCAGCGCGTCGGGCGCAGCCGGATCGGGCTTCACTTCAGCGCGCAACGCCAGATCCGCAAACGGCGCGCTCGCGCTGAACGCCTGCGGATTCACATGATCCACCGTGACGAGCGCACGCTTGAGCGGCACCACGCCAAACGGCTCGGCCTCCACGTGCGCATTGCCCTTCAGCTTCATGCCGCTTGCATCGATATCCGCCGTCAGGTTCTCAAGCGATCCCGTCAGGCGCGCGGCGACCTGCACGGTTTCGTCGCTCACCTTGCCCGAATATCCGACGTCTCCCGTCAAGGGAAACGGACGCGCGCCGCCATCGAGTTTCAACGCCGCAGTGACGGCGCCAAAGGGGGTATCGAGACGCTGGACGGTGGCCGCGTGATGGCGGCCATCGCTGTGACCCGATAGAGCGAGGCGCGAAAATTCTGTCGTCGTGGCGCCGTCATGCAGACGCAGTTTGTCGAGCGTGACGTCGCTGATCACGAGCTGGATCGGCAGGCGAAGATCCCTCGGCAACTCGATCGGGCCACTGCTTTTCGGCGATGGCGCGATCCGGGCGTCGACCGTTCCCACATGCAAATAATCGATGGTGAAACGCAACGGCGCGCGCGTCAGCGCCCATTGGCCGGAGACGCTGTCCACGGCGACATCCGTACCGTCGGTGCCTTTCCAGCGAACGTTGCGAAGCCGCAAGCCGGTCGAGATCGCGCCATCGCCGAAAAGCAGTGGCCCGATCGAGTTGCCGAGGGATCTTCGCCTGCCGATCCAGCTCGTGATCAGCGACGTCACGCTCGACAAACT
>NZ_JBSIPA010000751.1:0-1765 GCF_053574605.1 Caballeronia sp. M23-90
TTGCATAAGTCGAGCAGGACGCGGCCCCGTCCATGCCGCAGTCCAGTCGGAGTCCAAAGGATCGACTGACTTTCATGCCGGTCTGCAACGAGGGCGCGGCGAGCAGGATGCCCGCCAGACCCGCTGCGGCGGCAGCAGCAAGCGTACCGAGCCCGACTGCAATACCGGCCAAAAGCGGCGTTGACTGGATGAATCCGAAGCGCGCGCCCGATGCGGTCGCGAGCGTCGTTGCGCCGCCGGGCGATAGCGTGGCAATCGTGACAAACAACGCGAGTGGGGCGATCGAGTGGGCAGACATGGCCATCCTTGCAGGAGACCGGAGTGTAAGCACTTGCTGTCCATTAGTGAAACGACGAATCATGATGGCGTCCATTACGAGACATAATGCACCCATGAACCGAAATCTCGACATTACGCTCGTCCGCACATTCGTGGCGGTGGCCAACACCGGCAGTATGACCATTGCAGCTAATGCACTCCACCTGACGCAGGGTGCAGTCAGTCAGCAAATCAAGCGGCTTGAGGAAACTTTCGATTGCCTCCTGTTCGAGCGCGACGGCCGGCGGCTCGAACTGTCGCCCGTCGGCGAGCGTTTCCTCGGCAAGGCAAAGCTGCTGCTTGGCATGAACGACGAGATCTGGAACGACATGACGGCCCGCCCGCTCGAAGGCAAGCTGAAGGTCGGCGTGCCGTACGATCTGGTCGGGACCCATTTCCCGCCGGTGTTCAAGGCGTTCAGCGAGGCTTATCCGAACGTCGAGGTTTCACTCATGTGCGCAACGTCACCGGAACTGATCGATGCGATCGGCGCCGGCTCGCTCGACCTCGCCGTGGTAGAGGAGACCGCCGACGCTGCGAGCGGCGAATGCCTGCGCATCGAGCAACTCGTTTGGGTCGGCGCGCGCGGCGGGAATGCGCATCTCAGGCGGCCGCTGCCTATATCGATGGTCGCCGATTCTTGTTGCTTCAGGCCCGTCGTGCTTGGAGCGCTGCGGGAACGGAGCATCGAATGGCGCACCGTGTTCGAGAGCGGCAACATCGAGGCGACGACCGCCACCGTGCGCAGCGACATGGCGGTCACCGCATGGCTTGCATCGACGATTCCCGGCGACCTCGCAATCCTGCGGGGCGAAGATGATCTCCCGGCCTTGCCAAACTTTGCGATCAGTCTGCGCTTGCCATCGGTCGCGCCCTTCATCGCGCAGGAGTTCGCCCGATATGTGCGCGAACGGTTGGTGCGGGTTTCGTGACAGGGGAGGCAGTTCCCGCTCCGGGGCCTCAGCGCCTGCCGGCTTTATTCATCAACCGTCTCCGGCACGAACACGGGGCCGCAAGGGCTCGTGCGCATGCCACTCGCCAGGCGCTTCCACGGCAGATCGGCGGGATCGGCGGTCATGGGTCCGGGCGCCTTCGCGACAAGCACCGCATGGGCGATGGGTTCGAAATCGGCACGAAAATGCACCGAACTCTTGTTGACAAGCACTTTCATGGATTCCGGCTCGATGCCGGCTACCCGGTACAGATTGCGATCGAGCATCTGCGCCTTGGACGAACTCACGGCGACCAGCACATCGTCGACTCGCAGGCACGCAACGGGACCGAGTTCGGCTTGCATGCCGTTCATCATTGGACCATCGTAGCGGCAACGTCCATCGGAGAGGAACATCACTTCGAAGTTGCCGTTGAACGGTGTATCGCCCGGTACGCCCGACCGGCCTCCGAGCGACAGATCGAGTCGCGCGCCCACGCCGGCCCGATGCGCCGA
>NZ_JBSIPA010000752.1:0-1759 GCF_053574605.1 Caballeronia sp. M23-90
TCGCTCAGCAACGAAGCCGACATGATGTCGCCGGCCTCGAACGAAGCGCCGATTATCGATACAGATCTATGTCTGACGGTGCGCGTGCTCAACGGCAACGTGCGGTTCGTGGAAGGCGCTTTGATGGTCGGTCATTACGGGCCCGCTGTGCTGACGGGCGCAGAGATCGTCATGAACAAGCTGCTGGGTGACCGGTTGTCACGGGCGCTCAATGTAGGGCGCTATCCGGAGGCGGTCGGGACCCAACAGGTTTTCATAAACGGCTGTGTGAATCCGAATAACCCCTTTTCATCGTCACAGCCTTCTGCAGTGATCGTCGTGGGGCTCGGCGAGGAAGGTAAGCTCGGCGCAGAAGACATGATCCGCACCGTACGCCAAGGCGTGATCGCGTGGTGTCAGCGCGCAGAAGAGCAGGATCCGGACGGCAAGCGCGGACTGCATCTCACGGCGACGCTTCTTGCCAGCGGCGGCATGTCTGTCACGGCGGGCGATGCAGCGCAAGGCGTCGTGCGCGGCGTATGCGACGCCAACCGTCGGCTCGCGATCAACAACTTGCCGTATGTGGCAGGTCTCGATCTGATCGAACTTTATCTGGACCGCGCGACCGAAGCATGGCTCGCGATCCGCGCCCTGCCGCCGATTCCCGATGTTCGGCTGGTGCCACATGAAGTCATCGAAGCTGGTGTGGGCGGTCTGCGCCGTCCTCTCGACTCGAACTATCGCAGCGCTGGCTATGACATCATCAATGTGACCGCGCGGCGCGACGAGTTCGACCAGCCGGGATTCGTCTATGCGATGGACACGCGGCGTGCACGCGGCGAGCTGCGCCCCAAGAACATCCAGCTCAATCTGCTGAATAAGCTTATTGCGAGTTCCTCGCGCGAGCAGGCCAATAACGAACAGATCGGTTGCACTCTGTTCCAGCTCGTGGTGCCGTTCGAGTTGCGGCCGTTCTTGGGCGAGAAAACCGACCTGGTGCTGTCGCTCGACGACACGACCGCCGGCATTCCGTGGGAACTCCTGCAAACGCCCGATGATGCAAAGGACAGAAGCGTTCAGCCTTGGGCGATCCGCTCGCAACTGCTGCGTAAGCTGCGCTCGGTGAACTATCGCTCACAGGTCAGCGATGTGCAGCGCGACGGCGAGATTCTGATTGTCGGCGAGCCGAAGGTGGACCCGAAATTCTATCCGCGTCTGCAAGGTGCTATCGACGAGACGAAGCGAGTGCGGAAGATCATGCACGACAACGCGGACAAGATCAGCAAGGACCGCATCCGTTCGATGATTCGCGGTGAGGATGGCTACCCGGACGGCGCGGACGCGCAGGAGATCATCAACGCACTGTTTGAACGCGACTGGCGCATCGTGCATATTGCCGGACACGGCGAGCCCCCCGACGTGATGCATCAAGCCAATCCGAAGGTGCCCGGTTCACGGACAGTCTACAAGAGCATGCGCGGCGTCGTGCTGTCCGACGGCGTGTATCTCGGCCCCGATGAAATCGAGGCGGTCGGCAACGTGCCGGAACTGGTGTTCGTCAATTGCTGCCATTTGGCGGAGCGCGACGCGAATCAGTTGCTCGATGGCGAATCGTCGCACCTCGACCGTCCGCGCTTTGCGGCGACGGTAGCGGAAATGCTGATCCGCATAGGCGTGCGATGCGTGATCGCGGCGGGCTCCGCCAAATGGCAGCAATTGACGAACACCAGTTCCGGCACGTTGCCGACCGCCCCGATTTCATCGGGGCCGAGATACACGC
>NZ_JBSIPA010000753.1:0-1754 GCF_053574605.1 Caballeronia sp. M23-90
TGCCGCTGCCAGTCCGCACCCGCCGAGCCCGGCCAGGACCGCGCATAACGCGGCCAACACACACAATTTCACTTGGAACCTCCGTGCTGCCCGTGCAAAACCCGTGATACGGGCAGCGTGTTGCCGTCATCGAATGGAGACGGGTCTTACCTTAGACGCTGCCAGCTTCGCATGTTCCCGCGCTTCGTCAGTATCGCGTCCGGTCGCAAGCGCCACGCCCATGCGGCGCTTCGTAAAACTCTCCGGCTTGCCGAAGAGGCGCAGGTCGGAATCCGGCACCGCGAGCGCTTCAGCTACCCCTTCGAAGCTGATGCCCGCTTCGTCGAGCCCGCCGTAAATCACCGCCGATGCCCCCGGCGCACGCAACGCCGCATCCACCGGAAGACCGAGGATTGCGCGTGCGTGCAGGTCGAACTCCGAGAAACGCTGTGTGGCGAGCGTGACGAGACCTGTGTCATGCGGTCGCGGGCTGACTTCGGAGAACCAGACGTCGTCGCCGCGCACGAACAATTCGACGCCGAACAAGCCGCGTCCGCCCAGCGCCGCCGTGACTTTTTCCGCGACATCGCGCGATTTCGCCAGCGCCGCCGCGCTCATGGCTTGCGGCTGCCACGATTCGACATAATCGCCCGCGACCTGCACATGGCCGATCGGCTCGCAGAAATATGTCTGCAGATTGCCGGATTCCGCGCTAACCGCGCGCACGGTGAGTTGTGTAATCTCGTAGTCGAAATCGATAAACCCCTCCACAATCACGCGCCCGTGATTCACGCGGCCGCCGGCCATTGCGTGTCGCCAGGCGGGTTCGATATCGGCTGCACTTCTGAGCACCGATTGCCCCTTCCCCGATGACGACATCACCGGTTTCACCACGCACGGGAACCCGATCTTCCCGATACCGGCTTTCATCTCGTCGAGCGAGTCGGCGAAAGCATAAGGCGACGTCGGCAGCCCGAGCGTTTCGGCGGCGAGGCGGCGGATGCCTTCGCGGTTCATGGTGAGCTGGGTCGCGCGCGCGGTCGGGATTACGACGGCGAGTTGTTCGGCTTCGATTTCGGCCAGCGTGTCGGTCGCGATGGCCTCGATTTCCGGCACGATCAAATGCGGCTTCTCGGCTTCGATCAAGGCGCGCAACGCCGCGCCGTCGGTCATGTCGATCACGTGCGAGCGATGCGCGACCTGATGGCCGGGTGCATCGGCGTAACGGTCGACCGCGATGGTTTCCACGCCGAGCCGTTGCAGCGCAATGATCACTTCCTTGCCGAGTTCGCCCGCGCCGAGCAGCATCACGCGGGTCGCGCCCGGCGAGAGCGGCGTGCCGATGGTGCCGGTTTGAAAGGGGGACGCAGCGGACTTCGCGCTCTGCATGGATGCTCCGGAAAAGAGGCCAGTAAAGCCCGGGATGTTAACACGCGGCCTCCTCGCGGACATGATCCGCGACCTGTCGCGCAGGAACATTCGCCGCACGGAATTGCACGCCAGAAAGCAAGTCGCACAGGACATTTCTTTACACATCGCAACGATTCCGATGCAAACGACCTTGGTCAATCGCCTGACGAGTGCGATACCCTTACGGTTTTGCCAGCCTGAGGATCTTTCATGTCGATGCAGCCTTCCCGTTCGCGCCTGGCGCCCCCCTCGGCGCGTAGCCACGTCCGTGCTGCTTCTGCCCGTTCCAGGCTTTCCATGGCGGCTGTTTTCTCAGCGGCGGCACTCGTTCTGGGCGGCGTGCTCGCCGGCTGCGCGCTGCCCAA
>NZ_JBSIPA010000754.1:0-1748 GCF_053574605.1 Caballeronia sp. M23-90
CCGCGGCGCGCACGGCGTTGAAGGCGGCGGCTTCGTTCCTGGCGAGATCGGTCGTGCAGGGCGGTAGTTGCAGTGCGGCGACCTTCAGCTTGGCGGGAAGGGTCATCGGACCCGTTCCTGTTCCGCGAACGCGCGGTCTACTTCGTCGCGCAGCAAATCGGTCAGGTGATCGGTCATTGCGTGAAAGCCGGGGCTGCGGCTGTCCCGTGGTCTGGGCAGGTCGACCGGAATGATGCTTTTGATGCGCCCTGGGCGCGAGGTGAATACCACGATCCGGTCCGCCAGCGACACGGCTTCGTCGATGTCATGCGTGACGAAGACCATCGAGACGTTGCTGCGTTGCCAGACCTGCGTGAGAAACTCCTGCATCTTCGCGCGAGTCTGCACATCGAGCGCGCCGAACGGTTCGTCCAGCAGCAGGATCTCGGGCTTGAGTGCGAGCGCGCGTCCGACCGCAACCCGCTGGCGCATGCCGCCGGAAAGCTGGTCAGGCCTTTTGTCGATGGCTTCGGACAAACCCACGCGCTCGAGGATTTCCTCTGCCACGCGACGTCGCGCGTCTTTCGGCATGTGTTGCATCTTGAGCCCGAAGGTCACGTTCTCTCCGACCGTCAGCCACGGAAACAGTGAGGTTTCCTGGAACACCAGTCCACGGTCCGTACCGGGCCTGGTCACCGGGGCGCCCCCGCACACGATCTGGCCTTGTGTCAGCTGTTCAAGCCCGGCGAGCAGATAAAGCAGCGTGCTTTTTCCGCAACCGCTCGGCCCGAGGAACACGACAAACTCGCGGCGCGCAATGTCGAGATCGATGTCGCGCAACGCGACAAACGGCGCACCGTCGGTATCCCAGGTCTTTCCCACGGCCCTGCAGGTGACTAGCGGTGGCTGTGGCGCTTGCGTTGCGTAATCGGCCTGAATCATGTCATTTCCCCATCCCGTTGCCCGGAACCCAGAACAGCACCTTGCGTTGAACGAGCCGCAAGGCGATATCGAAGGCGAAGCCGGTCAGCCCGATCAAAGTCATGGTGAAAAATGACAGGCTTGAGTTAAAGGTATTGCGCGCAAGCATGACCACTTGCCCAAGTCCGCTGCCGACGCCGGTTGCTTCCGCCACCAGCACGACCATCCACGCGCCGAACAGGTTCATGCGCAGGACCATGAAGAGCGACGGCAGGATGGCGGGCAGGATCACGTGGCGAAACGTCTGCGCGCGCGTCGCGCCCATCACGGCAGCCACGTTCAGGTAGGTGCGGCTCACGTTGTCGATCTGGCTGATCGTCGAGACGGTCATCACGAAGAACAGCGAAATGAACACCATGAACACAGCGGGCGCGTTGCCGATGCCAAACAGGAAGATCGCGACCGGCAGCCACGCAATGGGCGAGATGGGCGCGAGCAGCGTGATGGTGGGCAGCGTCAGGTTGCCGAGCAGCCGGAAATAGCGGATCGCGATACCCATCGCAAGGCTGCACACGAAGCCGAGCACCAGACCGCTCATCACGCGCAGGGTGCTCGCCATGATCGTCTTCATAAGCGACGTCAGCGCGGTGGCGCTGGACGCCTCGCCGATTACATCCGTCGGGATGAAGTACTGCGCCTGCGATGCGAAGTTGCGCAGGAAGATATGCGGCGGCGGTAACAGCAGGGGATCCGCCCAGCCCGCCGCCCATGCCAGTTCCCACACGGCGATGAAGCAGCTCAACGACGCGATGGCCCAGCCGAGCGGAACCAGCCGCCGGGCGATGCCA
>NZ_JBSIPA010000755.1:0-1742 GCF_053574605.1 Caballeronia sp. M23-90
TCGCGACGGGCGGCAGCACCACGCCAAATCGCGCATGCGCTTCGCGCACCGGCGCAAAAGAACGCCGATGATGCTCGCAAGGCCCATGGTCGAGCAGCGCCTTCAGATGCTGCGGCGTGCCGTATCCGGCGTGAGCATTGAAGCCGTATGCGGGATGTGTATCGTGCAATTGGAGCAGCATGCGGTCGCGCGTGACCTTGGCCAGAATCGATGCCGCCGATATCTGCGCAATCAGCGCGTCGCCGCCGATGACGGCAACGGAACGCATCGACAAAGTCGGGCACCGGTTGCCATCGATCTTCGCGACCGTCGGCGTGACCGACAGCCCTTCGACCGCGCGTTTCATGGCGAGCATGGCGGCGTGGAGAATATTGATGGTGTCGATTTCCTCGACACTCGCCGATGCCACGCAATACGCCAGCGCGCGATCGATGATCTTCTCGTACAACTCCTCGCGCTTCTTGGCACTCAGCACTTTCGAGTCATCGAGGCCGCGAATCTTCGGTTTCGACGGATCGAAGATCACGGCCGCCGCAACCACCGGGCCGGCGAGCGGACCACGGCCGGCTTCGTCGACACCGCAAATGAGGTCGGACGGGGAATCGAAGTCGAACTCTGGCTGATTCGCGCGCCTGACCACGCCCTTTACGACGATCTTAGCCATTACCGCGGCCTCCTCGTTTCCAGCACCTGCGCCACAGCCTCCGACGCCCGTTGCGCCGTATTCTGACGCAATACATGATGCATTTCGGTGAAAATTTCTGTGAGTGTCGCGCGGTTTGCGTTGTCGTTCAACTGCTTGAGCGTTGCATCGGCGAGCGCTTCGGGCGTGGCGAAATGCTGCAGGATCTCCGGCACGACAAAACGCCCCGCCAGAATATTCGGCAAGCCGACATACGGCAGATAACCCTGGCGCTGCATGATCTGGCCAGTCAGCCAGGGCACCTTGTACGAAATCACCATCGGCTTTTTCAGCAATGCCGCTTCGAGCGTCACCGTGCCGCTCTTGACCAGGATGGCGTCGGCGGCGGTCATCGCGACCTGGGCCTTGCCTTCCGTGATGGTCAACGCCAGATCCGGATGCGCCGCCACGAGCGGTTGCAGCAGTTCGCGCAACGCGGCGGTCGCCGCCGGCATCACGAATCGCACGCCGGGTTCGCGTTGCTGCATCAGCGCCATCGCTTCGAAAAACGTCGGGCCGATCAGCGTAATCTCCGAGCGCCGGCTACCTGGCAACACGGCGATGATCGGACCACCCGCGGTCAGACCCAGTTCGCGGCGGGCGGCATCGACGTCGGGGACGAGCGGGATTTCATCGGCAAGCGGATGGCCCACATAAGTGGACGCTATGCCCGCCTTTTCCATCAGCGCCGGTTCAAACGGAAACACGCACAGCATGTGATCGACGGCTTTGACGATCTTCTTGATCCGCCCGCCGCGCCACGCCCAGATCGACGGACACACGAAATGCACGGTCGGAATGCCGGCATCGCGCAACGCGTGTTCGAGACCAAAATTGAAATCAGGCGCATCCACGCCGATAAACACCGACGGTGGCTCGGCAAGCAACTGGCGCTTGAGCTCGTTGCGAATGCCGAGAATCTCGGGAATGTGCTTGAGCGCTTCCACATAGCCGCGGACGGTCAGCTTCTCCAAGGGCCAGTGGGCATCGAAACCGGCGGCCGTCATGCGCGGACCTCCAATGCCGCTGAACCGCGTACCCGCAGGCAAGCGCGCGTTCA
>NZ_JBSIPA010000756.1:0-1738 GCF_053574605.1 Caballeronia sp. M23-90
TCGATCTGCGGGCTCGCGCCTGCTGGTCGAGCGCGCGCTTGCCGAACCGCTTGCCGAGCGGATCCAGAAAGTTTTCTCCGAGCTGAAGGCGGGTCACACCTGGAGCGCCGGCACGACGCTCGCGCCGATCATCTCGGAACCGCAGACGGCGCGCATCGAATCGATTGTCGGACGCACAGTTGCTGCGGGCGCCACGCTGCAATGCGGCGGGACACGCGAAGGCGCGTCTTATCGCCCAACCTTGCTTACGGATGTCACGTCGTCGTCGGAAGCCGTGCGCGAGGAAATCTTCGGTCCGGTGCTGACGCTGCAGACATTCGACACGGAAGCCGAAGCGCTGGAACTTGCGCAGCACCCCGAATATGGTCTCGCCGCCGGCGTGCACACGGCGGACCTTGGCCGTGCGCTGCGCTTCGTGCGAGGTCTGGAAGCGGGCACGGTGTGGGTGAACCGTTATGGCCGGAGCGCGGATTTCATGATCCCGACCGGTGGCTACAAGCGCTCGGGGATCGGCAAGGATCTCGGACGCCAGGCTTACGAAGCCAATCTGCGCTTCAAGAGCGTGCTGATCGATCTGCGCCAGTAACGCGAGACGCAAGGCCCGGTGTCCGCGGGTGAAGCCCGATGCCGAGGCAGTCTTCGAAACAACGCCGCAGACTCTGCTGTCGCAGCACCTCAAAAACGCATCTTTGTATTTTTGGCGCGCCCGAATGAAGAAACATCTATGTTTTTGCGCTGGTTAAATTCTTATCAGGGCAGCACTGGAGCGCAACGCTGGAGATGGACCGCGCGGTCCGCTGAATTCACCACTTAGTTAATTTTTACCACAGGACCATGAACATGATCGACTTCGAACCCAAATACATCACCTTCGATTGCTACGGCACCCTGACCAAGTTTCACCTGGCCGACATGACCCGTGAAATGTACGGCGACGTGCTCAAGGGCGAAGACATGGATCGCTTGATTGCGTTCTTTTCCGGGTATCGGCGGGACGAAGTGCTGGGCGCGTGGAAGCCGTATCGCGATGTGATCGTGAATGCGTTCAGACGTGCATGCGAGCGCATGAACGTGGCGTTCGACGAAGCCAAGGCTGAAGCGTTCTACACCGCCGTGCCGACCTGGGGTCCGCATCCGGATGTTCCCGAAGGCCTGTCGCGCCTCGCGAAGAAGTACAAGCTCGTCATTCTCTCGAACGCGTCGAACGACCAGATCCAGAGCAACGTCGACAAGCTCGGCGCGCCGTTTCACGCCGTGTTCACAGCCGAGCAGGCGCAGTCGTACAAGCCACGCATGCCGGGCTTCGAGTACATGTTCAAGCAGCTCGGCTGCAATCCGGAAGACGTGCTGCACGTGTCGTCGAGCCTGCGTTATGACCTGATGACCGTGCACGACATGGGCGTGAAGCACAAGGCGTTTGTGAATCGTGGCCATGAGCCGTCGACGCCTTACTACCAGTACACCGAAGTCAAGGACATTCCGGATCTCGCCACGCAACTGGGCCTGTAAAAGGTCTTGAGGATCGCATCGATGAAGCTCGACTCCTACTGGCTCGATACCTCGCCGCCGCTGCGATCGGCAAGCGCGGGTCCGCTCGACGGCCGCGTGGATGACGCCTTACTACCAGTACACCGAAGTCAAGGACATTCCGGATCTCGCCACGCAACTGGGCCTGTAAAAGGTCTTGAGGATCGCATCGATGAAGCTCGACTCCTACTGGCTCGATACCTCGCCGCCG
>NZ_JBSIPA010000757.1:0-1738 GCF_053574605.1 Caballeronia sp. M23-90
TGCGCTCTGCGCGGCCGTGGCGGATGCCGCCTTGCTCGGCGCCTTGATTTCACGCTGGACAAACGAGCCGTGCGCCGCGTGAACCTGAGCCACAAACGCCTTCAACTGTTCCGTGCCGCTTGCGAACGCATGCGATGCGAGCAGCATGGAAGCACTCAAAACCCCTGCCTGAACCATACGATGAACTACGCGATGAAACGACTTCGACACTGACTGCATAACAATAAAACCTCCAGAAACCAATTCTGCTGCGTTTATTCCGATTCACGCGCCGGCGTGAGGATCTCGCGATTACCGTTCGAGGACATGCTTGATACCAGTCCCGAATTCTCCATTTGCTCGAGCAAGCGCGCTGCACGGTTATAACCGATCCGCAAGTGCCGCTGCACAAGCGAGATCGACGCACGGCGGTTCTTGATCACGATCTCGACAGCCTGATCGTAAAGCGGATCGGCTTCGCCATCCCCGCCGCCCGCCGCGCCCGGCGCACCTTCTTCACCGTCGCCGACCACGCCGCCTTCAAGAATCCCTTCAATGTAATTCGGCTCGCCCTGCTCCTTCAGCTTGTTCACCACGCGATGCACTTCTTCATCCGATACAAACGCGCCATGCACGCGCACCGGCAGGCCCGAACCCGGCGGCAGATAAAGCATGTCGCCCATGCCGAGCAGCGACTCGGCACCTTGCTGATCGAGAATGGTCCGCGAATCGATCTTCGATGAAACCTGGAACGCCATGCGCGTCGGCACGTTTGCCTTGATCAAGCCCGTGATCACGTCCACGGACGGCCGCTGCGTCGCGAGAATCAGGTGAATGCCGGCCGCACGCGCCTTCTGCGCGATCCGCGCGATCAGCTCCTCGACCTTCTTGCCGACGACCATCATGAGGTCGGCCAGTTCGTCGATCACGACCACGATGGTCGGCAAGCGGTTCAGCGGTTCCGGCTCGTCCGGCGTCAGGCTGAACGGGTTGGGAATCTTCTCGTCGCGCTTCGTGGCTTCGTCGATCTTGTTGTTGAAACCCGCGAGGTTGCGCACGCCCATCTTGCTCATCAGCTTATAGCGGCGTTCCATCTCGGCCACGGCCCAGTTGAGCGCGTGCCCGGCTTGCCGCATGTCGGTGACGACCGGGCAAAGCAGATGCGGAATGCCCTCGTAGACGCTCATTTCGAGCATCTTCGGATCGATGAGAATCATGCGCACTTCGTCGGCGGTGGCCTTGTACAAGAGCGACAGGATCATCGCGTTGATACCGACCGACTTGCCCGAACCGGTCGTACCGGCCACCAGCAAGTGCGGCATCTTCGCAAGATCCGCGCAGACCGGCTTCCCGCCGATATCCTTGCCTAGACCCATGGTCAGGGGCGAAGCGGCATCGGCATAAACCTGCGAGCCGAGGATCTCCGACAAACGCACGGTCTGGCGGCGCTGGTTCGGCAACTCCAGCGCCATGAAATTCTTGCCCGGGATGGTCTCGACCACCCGAATCGAAACCAGAGAAAGCGAGCGCGCCAGATCCTTCGCCAGCCCGACGATCTGCGAGCCTTTGACGCCCGTGGCCGGCTCGATCTCGTAACGTGTCACGACCGGGCCCGGATAGGCGGCGACCACAGCCACTTCCACGCCAAAATCCTTGAGCTTCTTCTCGATCAGCCGGGACGTGTATTCGAGCGTGTCGGCGGAAATGGTTTCCTTCACTTCCGGCGCGGCATCGAGCAAGGCAAGCGGCGGCAAGGTGG
>NZ_JBSIPA010000759.1:0-1725 GCF_053574605.1 Caballeronia sp. M23-90
ATCACGAGGCCAATGATGATCTGCTGGATAAAACTCGATACGCCGTTCATGTTCAGGCCATTGCGCAAGATGCCGATCACGAACGCGCCAATGGCCGTGCCCGAGATGGTCCCGACGCCGCCCATCAACCTGCCCGTGTGTATTGCGCTGATCACGTTGCTGATTGTCGGGCTGCCGTCCGACAAGCCGAACTGGGGTACCTTTCTCAAGGCTGACTGGATCGGCATTGTCGGGCTGACGATTGGCCTGAGTTCGCTGACCGTGGTGCTGGAGGAAGGACAGCGCGAGCGCTGGTTCGAGTCCAGCGAGATCGTCACGCTGACCTGCGTGACACTGGTGGGCTTCCTGCTGATCGCCATCTCGCAGTTCACCGCGAAAAAACCCATCATGCGGCTGAGCCTGATGAGCAACCCGCGTTATGCCAGCGTCATCATCATCGTGTTCGCGGTCGGCGCAGGTCTTTATGGCGTGTCGTATCTGCTGCCGCAGTTTCTCGGCATTGTGTCCGGGTACAACGCGCAGCAATCGGGCGCGATCATGCTGATATCCGGCGTGCCTGCGTTCCTGATCATGCCGTTCCTGCCGCGCATTCTCGGCAAGCTCGACTTCCGCGTGCTGGTGATCGTCGGGCTCTTGCTCTTTGCGTGGAGCTGCATGCTGGATATCGACCTGACGGCGCAAAGTGTCGGTCACGATTTTTTCTGGTCGCAACTGATACGCGGCTGCGCGCAGATCCTCGCCATGATGCCGCTGAACCAGGCATCCATGGCCGCCGTCTCGCGTGAGGATTCGGGCGATGCCGCCGGCCTCTATAACATGGCCCGCAACCTGGGCGGCTCGGTGGGGCTGGCGGTGATCGGTACGGTCATCGACCGGCGCACTACATTTCATACCGCGATGATCCGCGAATCGCTGACGGCCAATTCGGTGATCGGTCAGGATCGCGTTGCATCCAGCGCCGCGAGCTGGTTCGCTCAAACCGGTGACATGGCGTACGCGAAGATGCGCGCGATCGGCCAGATCGCTGCGCAGATCCATATGCAGGCCACCGTGATCACGTATTCGGAAACCTTCTACCTGCTGGGTCTCGCGCTCCTCGCCTGCATCCCGCTCGCGCTGTTGCTGAAGACGCCTAGCGGACCCGTGTCGTCCTCCGCCGGCCATTGACGGCTCAAAAATGATATCGACGATGTTCTCTCGCTCTACGCCTCCTGTTTTTTTAACGCTGCTCGCTGCGGCTCTCTTGGCCGCATGTACCGTGGGTCCCGACTACTCGGGCGCACCGCAAGTCGCGACCGACGCGGCGCACGCTCAAGGTTTCGTGCGTACGCCCGCGACCGGCATGGTGAGCACGCGCGCGCCGAGCCAATGGTGGCTTGCGCTCAACGATCCGCAACTGAACGCCTTGATCGACGCCGCGCTGGCACACAACCCCGACGTCCACGCCGCACAGGCGCGCTTGCGTGAAGCGCGCGCCCAGTTGCAACATTCGAAGGCGAACGGCATGCCTACCGCTTCCTTCGATGCCGCCGCGCTGCGCACACGTTCGCCCGATGTGAGTTCGCTCACGTCGTCGCAAGATGGCTCGTCGGGATCTTCCGGCCGTGGTCCGCTGTCGCTTTACACCGCGGGCTTCGATGCATCGTGGGAAATCGACCTGTTCGGCGGCACGCGCCGCGCGGTGTAAAGCGACAGCGGACCACGGCCGGAAGATCCCGACGAGCA
>NZ_JBSIPA010000075.1:0-19408 GCF_053574605.1 Caballeronia sp. M23-90
GCGCGAGGAGGCCGAAGGCGAGGCGATTCGCGTGTTTGCGCGCAATCTGAAGGATCTTTTGCTGGCAGCGCCGGCGGGTCCGAAGGCGGTTATCGGACTGGATCCGGGCATGCGTACCGGCGTGAAAAGGTGCAGCCGAATATCGAAAACGACTTGCTGACGAATCTGCGCGAGGAGGCCGAAGGCGAGGCGATTCGCGTGTTTGCGCGCAATCTGAAGGATCTTTTGCTGGCAGCGCCGGCGGGTCCGAAGGCGGTTATCGGACTGGATCCGGGCATGCGTACCGGCGTGAAAGTCGCCGTGGTCGATCGCACCGGCAAGCTGCTCGCGACCGATGTCATCTATCCTCACGAGCCGCGTCGCGACTGGGATGGCTCGCTCGCGAAGCTCGCGCGCATCGCGGCGCAGACGCAAGCCGAGCTGATCAGTATCGGCAATGGCACCGCTTCGCGCGAGACGGACAAGCTCGCAAGCGAGCTGATCGCGAAACACCCGGAATTGAAGCTGCAGAAGATCGTGGTGTCGGAAGCAGGGGCATCGATTTATTCGGCATCCGAACTGGCATCGAAAGAATTTCCTGATCTGGATGTGACCTTGCGCGGCGCTGTTTCCATCGCACGGCGCTTGCAGGATCCGCTCGCAGAACTCGTCAAGATCGACCCGAAGGCGATTGGCGTTGGCCAGTATCAGCACGACGTGAATCAGCGCGACCTCGCCCGCTCGCTCGACGCCGTCGTCGAAGATTGCGTGAACGCCGTCGGCGTGGACGCGAACACGGCATCGGTGGCGCTGCTTGCACGCGTGTCCGGTCTGAACGCGACATTGGCGCGCAATATCGTCGATTTCCGCGATGCCAACGGCCCCTTCGCTTCACGCGATCAGTTGAAAAAAGTCCCCCGTCTCGGCGATAAAACCTTCGAACAAGCTGCGGGATTCCTGCGCATCAACAACGGCGCCAATCCGCTCGACCGGTCGTCGGTACATCCGGAAGCGTATCCGGTCGTCGAACGGATCCTGGCGAAAATAAAGAAACACGCCGCCGATGTGATGGGCAAACGCGAAGCGTTGTCAGGCTTGTCGCCGGCGGATTTCGTCGATGACCGGTTTGGTCTTCCCACCGTGCGTGACATTCTGGCCGAGCTCGAAAAACCCGGCCGTGATCCGCGCCCCGAGTTCAAGACGGCCACGTTCCGCGAAGGCGTCGAAAAGCTCTCCGACCTGACGCCGGGCATGATCCTGGAAGGCGTGGTCACGAACGTGGCGGCGTTTGGCGCGTTTATCGATATCGGCGTGCATCAGGATGGACTCGTGCATGTGTCGGCGATGTCGACGAAGTTCATCAAGGACCCGCACGAGGTGGTGAAAGCCGGTCAGGTGGTGAAGGTGAAAGTGCTCGAAACGGATGTGAAGCGCCAGCGGATCGCACTGACCATGCGTCTTGACGATGACTTCGCGCCTGAGGGCGGTACGGCGCAGCAACAGCAACGCGGCGGGCAGGATCGCCGCGGCGGTAGTGCCGGAGGTGGCAGCGCCCGCGATGTCCGCGGCAACAGCGGCAGCCGGCGCGAGCCGGAAGCAGCCAGCAGCGCAATGGCAGCGGCGTTCGCAAAGCTGAAGAAATAGGTCCTCGCAATCGACGAAGCAGAAACAAGAACGGCCCATCTTTCGATGGGCCGTTTGTCTTCCTCAGTCAAACATGACGATCAAATCTCGATCTTCGTCCCGAGTTCGACCACACGATTAGCCGGAATGCTGAAGAAGTCCGTTGGCTTCGCGGCATTCTGATGCATCCACGCGAACACACGCTCGCGCCATACCGACATGCCCGGCAATTGCGTCGGCACCACCGTCTCGCGCGCCATGAAGAACGAGGTGTCCATAAGCTCGAATGTCATGTCGTGTGTGCGCCCGATTTCCATCAGCACAGCCTTCACATCCGGCGTTTCATTGAAGCCGTACTGCGCCTTCACGAGGAACAACCCCCCGCCCGCGTCTTTCACTTCCACGCGGGTAGCATCGTCCACGTAAGGGACATCGCGCGTGGCGAAATTCAGGAAGATCGTGCGCTCGTGGAGAACCTTGTTGTGCTTCAGGTTATGCAGCAAGCTCACCGGCACGAGCGAATCGCTGCCGGTCAGGTAGATCGCCGTACCCGACACCCGATGCGGCGGGTGCGCAAGCAGACCCTGCAGGAACGGCATCAGCGGAATACCATCGGCGGCGGTCCGGTCCTTGACGATCATGCGGCCCTTGAACCACGTCATCAGCAGGAAAAACAACACCCCGCCGATACCCAACGGCAGCCAGCCGCCCTGCTCGATCTTGAGCAGGCTGGCGCCGAAAAACCCGACATCGATGATAAAGAACACGCTGATGATCGCGCCCACCAGGAACTTGTTCCATCCCCACAGCTTGGTCATCACCACCGACGCGAGAATGGTCGTGACCAGCATGGTCGCGGTGACGGCAAGCCCGTATGCAGCCGCGAGATTCTCGGAGCTCTTGAAGCCGATCACGATGCACAGGATGATGAACAGCAGCATCCAGTTCACGACCGGAATATAGATCTGCCCAATAGCCAGATCCGACGTATGCAGGATCTTCATGCGCGGCACGTAGCCGAGCTGGATGGCCTGGCTCGTCAGCGAATAGGCGCCGGAGATCACCGCTTGCGATGCAATCACGGTCGCAATGGTCGACAGGATCACGAGCGGCAGCAACGCCCAGTCGGGCGCCATCAGGAAGAACGGACTTTCGCGCGCTTCGGGCGAATGCATCAGCAGCGCGCCCTGGCCAAAGTAATTCAGCAGCAGCGAGGGCATGACGAGGCCGTACCAGCCGTATCGAATGGGCTTGGCGCCAAAGTGTCCCATGTCGGCATAAAGCGCTTCAGCGCCGGTCAGCACCAGCACGACCGAGCCCAGCACGATATACGCTTGCAACACATGCGCCTGCATGAACGAAAACGCGTAGTACGGATTCAATGCGACCAACACACGCGGTGCCTGAACGATGTGAAACACGCCCATCACAGCAAGCGTCACGAACCACACCAGCATGATCGGCCCGAACAGCTTGCCGACCACCGACGTGCCGCGCCGCTGAATCCAGAACAGCGCGATCAAGATGACGATGGTGATCGGAATCACGTAGTTCGCGAGCCGCGGCGAGGCAATTTCAAGCCCTTCCACCGCCGATATCACCGACATGGCCGGCGTAATCACGGCGTCGCCATAAAACATGCAGGCGCCGAAGATGCCGAGCATCATCAGCACGCCGGTGGCGCGTCCCGATTCCTTCAACGTGCGCAGCGCGAGCGTCATGAGCGCGAGCACGCCACCTTCGCCGTTGTTGTCGGCGCGCATGACGAACAGCACGTATTTGATGCCCACCACGATCACGATCGCCCAGAACAGCAGCGAAATGACCCCGAGGACGGAAGCTTCATTGAGTTCGATGCCATGCGTTTTGCTGAACGCTTCTTTCAGCGCGTACAGCGGGCTCGTACCAATGTCACCAAACACGACTCCGATAGCGGCAAGCGCCAGAGCAGGAAGTGGTTGTTTGCGCTCATGCGCGTGGGTCACTGTTGTCATAAACGCGGCGGAGCCGTCCTGATCGGAAAAAACGAACGCCATTCTAACGCCGCGCCTGTCGCCTCACCGCCGTGTTGTGATACCGCGACGACGGGCGCATTTAGGCGATTTGACATTGCGGCGAAGTCACTAAGCTGCATGGGCGATGAACATGAAAATGCCGTTCGAACATCCTAACAGGCATTCGAACGGCATCTTGGGTGGAACGGCGTAACAGCCGCCGTGCCGAAATGGAACAAACGATCAGCTACGTTCGTCGTGCAGACCGCGCTTGATCCACGCACCGAGGTTGTGCGGCCGGACCGTATCCCATTCCTCGAACGGCTGATGAATCCACGGGTTCGTTTCGAGGAACTGAACGAAATAATCGGGCTTCACGGTCGAGCAGCCTTTATACCAAAGGACGGCAGAGCGCACGGCGGTTACCGCCGGATAACGCTCCTTCAGATGCTGCTGAACGCGCGAAAGCGTGACGCCTGAATCGACCAGATCGTCGACGAGCAGCACGTTGCCGGAGAGTTCCCCGCGCGTCATCGTGATGTATTGACCGATGTCGAGCGCCCCCTGCTCCGTTCCCGCCGCCTCGCGATACGAACTCGTCGCGAGGATCGCGAGCGGCAGATCATAGATGCGCGAAAGCTGGTCGCCTACGCGCAGGCCGCCGCGCGCGAGACACAGGATATTGTCGAACTTCCAGCCTGAGTCGTGCACGGACAGCGCCAGCAGTTCGATCAGCCGGTGATATTCGTCCCAGCCCACCCACAGGTTCCGGTCGTCGTTGCGCGGGTCTTTCATCGCGATCATGGTCAAACTCTTTTAAATACGTGCAACGGTTGAAAATGCAAAGTGGCCGCACATTCGCGGCCACTTGGTCTTTGCCAGACGCCCGAGGTCTTAAACCTTGAACGGGTGACGCAGCAGGATGGTTTCGTCGCGATCCGGACCCGTCGACACCATGTCTATAGGCACGCCCGCCACTTCCTGCACACGCGACAGATACTTGCGCGCGGTTTCCGGCAAGCGGTCCCATTGCGTGATGCCGATGGTGCTTTCCTTCCAGCCGCCGAACGTTTCGTAGATCGGCTCGCAACGCGCCACTTCCGAGGCGCCGCGCGGCAGGATGTCGACGTCCTTGCCGTCGAGCTTGTAGCCCACGCAGAGCTTCACTTCTTCCAGGCCGTCCAGCACATCGAGCTTGGTCATGCACAGGCCCGAGATCCCGTTGATCTGAATGGAGCGGCGCAGCGCAGCGGCGTCGAGCCAGCCGGTGCGGCGCGGACGGCCGGTCACCGAGCCGAATTCCTTGCCGACGGTGGCAAGCGTCAGGCCAATCTGTTCCTGACGATTCACGTTGTCCGCATCATACAACTCGCTTGGGAACGGACCCGCACCCACGCGCGTGCAATATGCTTTCGTGATGCCGAGGATGTAGTTCAGTTTCTGCGGACCCACGCCCGCGCCCGAGGTTGCCGCGCCCGCCACGCAGTTGCTCGACGTGACATACGGGTACGTGCCGTGGTCGATGTCGAGCAGCGTGCCTTGCGCACCTTCGAACAAGAGGTTGCGGCCGGCGTGGTTCTCGTCGTAAAGGCGACGCGAGACGTCCGTCACCATGGGCGCGAGGCGCTCGGCGTAACCGAACATGGTGTCGAGCGTTTGCTGAAAATCCACCGCCGGCGCGCCGAGATAACCCGTCAGCACGAAGTTGTGGAAGTCCAGCGTTTCGCGCAGACGTTCAGCGAATACGTCGCGGTCGTACAGGTCCTGCACGCGCAGGCCACGGCGGCCGACCTTGTCCTCGTACGCCGGTCCGATACCGCGTCCCGTCGTGCCGATCTTCGCCGCGCCACGACGTGCTTCGCGCGCCTGGTCGATGGCAATGTGATACGGCAGGATCAGGTTGGCGGCTTCGGAAATGAACAGGCGCTTCTGGACGTCGATACCCGCCGTTTCCAGTTCGCCGATTTCCTTGAAGAGCGCTTCGGGCGACAAAACCACGCCGTTGCCGATGTAGCAAGCCGTGCCGGCGCGCATGATGCCCGACGGAATCAGGCGAAGAATGGTCTTCTTGCCGCCGATAATGAGCGTATGGCCGGCGTTATGACCGCCCTGGAAGCGCACGACGCCTTGGGCGTGGTCCGTCAACCAGTCGACGATCTTGCCCTTGCCTTCATCACCCCACTGGGTGCCGACCACGACGACGTTGCGCCCCGGGTTCACATTCACTGCGCTGGCAGACATGTCAATTTGATAGCTGGTTAAAAAAGCATTTTACCTATGTTCGCCGAAGGTTCCGAGTTTTTCCCGGTATTTGCGAACGGATATCGACCGAAAGTCGATCGGATGAGGCTGAAGTTTTGTCTGGGGTTATATGCCGCTCGCGCATCAAAAACGCTTGCAGCAAGCCCCGAAGCCGCTAGGAACGGGCCTCGACGACCCATGTCCCGTTGCGCTCGACCAGCACGCGGTCGAACGCAAACTCGTCGAGATCATGGTCGTGTCCGGGCAACGCCTGGATCACGACTTCGCCGGCATCGCGCAGTTTCGCGACCGCCGTCTGCAGCGGTTCGTCATGGTTCCACGGGGCGAGGACCGCGCTGCCGCGGGCATCGACAGGAGAAATGCGCGCGACTTCACGCAGATCGAGCGAGAAACCGGTTGCGGGACGTGCGCGGCCATAGGCCTGGCCAACGTCGTCGTAGCGGCCGCCTCGCGCAACCGCGTTCGGCACGCCGTCCACGTAGGCCGAGAACATCACGCCGCTGTGATACGCGTAGCCGCGAAGATCGGCGAGATCGATCATCAGCTCGGCGCCGTGCGCCTGCGCCGCGAGGAACGCGAGGTCGTCGAGCGCCCGGCCGATGACCGGCAAATTCGGCAAGCGTGCGCGCGCTTCATCGAGTACTGATGCATCGCCGTAGAGTGACGGCAACGCCCGCAGCGCGTCGCGGGCGACATCGCCGAGTCTGGACGTGAGTTCGTTCAGACGCGGTACGTCCTTCGCGCCGAGCGCGTCGTAGAGCGACTCACCGAGCGCGGCAGCGCCAGGTTCGAGGTCGAGCAAAGCCGCCAGGACGCCCGCGTGGCACAAGTCGAGACGCACCTTGTTCAAACCGCTCAGACGCAGCGAATCGAGCATCAATTGCTGGATTTCCAGATCCGCTTCCAGCCCGGCGTGGCCGTAGATTTCCGCGCCGATCTGGATCTGCTCGCGCGTCGCGTGCAAGCCACGCGGACGCGTATGTAGCACATTGCCCGCGTAACACAGGCGCGTCACGCCTTGCCGATTCAGCAAATGCGCATCGATGCGCGAAACCTGCGGCGTGATGTCAGCGCGCAGGCCGAGCGTGCGCCCGGACAATTGGTCGACGAGCTTGAACGTGCGCAGGTTGAGGTCGCTGCCGCCGCTGGTGAGCAGCGATTCGAGGTACTCGAGCATCGGCGGCATCACGAGTTCGTAGCCGTACGAACGAAAACGATCGAGCAGCCGGCGGCGCAACTCTTCAATCTTGCGCGCTTCGGACGGCAAGACGTCGGCGATATTCTCGGGAAGTAACCAGGTGGACATCGGGGCGTTTCCTACGGAACGTTTTTGAGCGCGGCGATGCGAGGTAAAGGTGGCACCGCCGGTCGGTCAGGATAATCTTTTGATCTGCGGGTGGCTACGGACTCGGCCAGCCTCGACGCAATTCAGGTCGCAATCAGCAGCAGAATCACGCCGAGCGCCATCGCGATCAGGCCGCCGATCCGAATCTGGTGCGGCGGCCGTTGAGCGATCCGGCGGAACGTGTCGCGCCAGGAATTGGGGAAGACGAACGGAAACATCCCTTCGATAATCAGCATCAACGCAATCGCGAGCAGTAACGATGCAGCCATATCCATTCAATAGATGGCGCCGCGGCTCGCACCGCGACGATTGGAGCTCAGCGCTTGCGCGCGGGCGCCGGGGTGGTGGCATCGGCGGCGCTCGGCGCAGCACCGTTCGGGCTGCGCATGAAGCGGAAGAAATCGCTGCTCGGATCGACAACCATCACATCGCCGGCATTGAACGTCTTTTTATACGCTTCAAGGCTTTGATAGAACTGGTAGAACTGCGGATCGACGCCGTACGCATCTGCGGCAATCGACGCAGCACGGCCATCGCCCTCGCCCTTGATGGTCTGCGCTTCCTTGTAGGCATCGGCGAGAATGGCTTCCTGCTGACGATCCGCATTCGCCTTGATTGCGTCTGCGTCAGCCGTGCCCTTCGCGCGTTCTTCGGCCGCCGCTTGCTGGCGTGCTGCGATCATGCGCTTGTAGACGGAATCCGCCACCGCAGCCGGAAAGTCGATGCGCGTCAGTTGCACATCCACGAGTTCCACGCCGAACGCCGCTGCCGGCTGCTCGATCGCCTTCTGCGCTTCCGTCCCGATAGCCTGCTGCTCGCCGAGCACATCGGCCAGCGGACGCTTCGTGAACGACGACGTCAGCGCCGTGCGCGTGAGCGCGGCCAGACGGTCCTGCGCGGTCTGCGTGTTCTTTTCGTTGCTCACAAAAAGCTTGAGCGGGTCCGCGACACGATACTTGATGACCGTATTCACGATCACCTCGTTCTTGTCCGACGTATTGAAACGGTCAGTGCCCGCTTCGTCGATGGTGAGCGTACGCGTGTCGATCAGCGTCAGCGTCTGAAACGGCGGCGGCAGCTTGAAATGCAGGCCGGGCGTGACGAGCTTGGGGTCACCGCCGCCGTGCGCGGTGACTACGCCGGCGTGGCGTTCGTCGACCACGAACATCATGGAAGAGCCGATAAACAACACGACCACGACGGCAACTACCAGCGCAACGATTCGATTCATGATCGCGCTCCTCATTGCGTGTCGTCTTCACGCGAGCGCGAACGGAACGCGTCGCGCGAGCGCAATGGATCGCCACCGGTCGACTGCGCCGATCCAGATGCCGATGTCGACGATGCAGCCACGGCGCTGGCCGCAGTGCTGGCGGAGGCAGATTGCGCCGCAACGGCCGATGTTGCCTGCGCGCTTTCGCTGCGCGCATCCTGCGTGATCGACGTGCCGACGCTCGCGGGCGCTGCGCCAACCGGCTGGTTCGCTACACTTGCCGAAGGAGCCGAAGCGTCCGATGCACCGCTTGCCGGAGCGGCCGCGCTCGCACGCTGACGGTTTGCATCGACGAGCTTGTCGAGCGGCAAATAAACCACGTTATTCGAGCTCTTGCTGTCGACGAACACCTTCGTCGCCCGCGAATAAATCTGCTGCATTGTGTCCAGATACATGCGTTGACGAATCACTGCCGGCGCCTTCGAATATTCTGCATAAACCTGCTTGAAACGCTCGGCATTGCCTTGCGCCTGCGAAACGGCCCGGTTGCTATAACCCTTGGCTTCGTCGATCATGCGCGCCGCGTCCGTCTTCGCGCGGGGAAGCAATTGATCGGCGTAGGCCTTGGCTGTATCCACCGCGCGTTCGTTGTCCTGGCGCACCTTCGCCGCTTCCTCGAACGCGGGTTGAACCTGCGCGGGCACCTGTACGCTCTGAATGGTCACGCCGGTCACCTGCAAACCGGTCTTGTACGAATCAAGCGATGCCTGGATCCGGTCGACCAGCTTCGCACGCAATGCTTCGTGGTCCTTGAACAGCAGTTCGTCCGTGCTGTGCGTGCCTGCGATCTCGCGGATGGCGGCCTGCGCCGATTCCGTCACGTTCTGCTCCGGATCGAGATTGCGGAACAGATAGTCGGTCGCCGACTTGATCTGATACTGCACGGCAAAGCGCACGTCGACGATATCCGCGTCGTGCGTGAGCAGCGACGCGTCGCGAACGTTGGCTTGCGTGAGCGTGTTATTGCGGCCGATATCGACCGAACGGATCTGCGACGTATTGACGATCTCGTGCGATTCGAACGGATATGGCAGACGCCAGTGGACGCCCTGATCCGCCTGGCCTTCGTACTTGCCAAAGCGCGACACCACGCCCACGTTCCCGTCCTGCACGACAAACACGCCGCTGCCGAGATAGATCGCGATCAGCGCGCCGACAACAATGCCCAGTCCGATCTTCGCGGTGCGGCCGTTATCCGGACGCGGACCGCCGCCGGCCGGCTTCTTGCCGAACAGGCCTGCAAGCTTCTTGTTGAAGTCGCGCCACATTTCGTCGAGATCCGGCGGTCCTTCGCCATCCTTGTCCTTCGATGGACGCTTCTGTTCCTGCGGACGCTTCGGGTCCTGGCCTTTATTTTCGCCATTGCCGTCGCCCCGCCCCCAGCGCGGGTCGTTGATCGAAAAGACGGCATGCGAAAGCTGCCGGGTACTCCGCTCGTTGTAGTCGTTCACTCGGTGATTCACCATTAGACAGCCGGGTCAATGCAAATCGGAACAGATCAGTGCCCGTGCTCGGGGACCTTGCGGTCTTCACTTTCGTCGGCTGACCGGTGGTCTTCCGGTAGCGTGGTTCCGTCGTCGGATGTGCTATCCATGGACTCCGGCACGATTGTGCCGTCCGGAAGTTCCGTGTACTCGTTGTTATCTTTAGGTTCGGAAGCTGCAAATTCGGCGATGGCAGCGCGCAGCGCGTCGAGTCCCTGACCCGTTCGCGCGCTCAAAAATACGCGCAAAATATTACCATACTCGTCCCTTTCAACCGGATCGTTGCGGGCCGCGAGTTCAGGCACTGCATCGATCTTGTTGAATACGAGAATTTGCGGAACGCCGTCGGCGCCGATACTGCTCAGCACCTTGTTCACTTCCTCGATCTGGTCGAGCCGCACCATGCTCGATGCATCGACGACATGCAGCAGCAAGTCGGCCTGTACCGTTTCCTCGAGCGTCGCGCGGAATGCCGCAACCAGTTGGTGAGGCAGGTCGCGAATGAACCCGACCGTGTCGGACACCACCGCCTGTCCCGCTTCCTCGCCGAGATAAACCCGGCGCGAGGTTGTATCGAGAGTGGCGAACAACTGGTCCGCCGCATACGCCTGCGCCTTCGTCAGCGCATTGAACAGCGTGGACTTGCCCGCGTTCGTATAACCCACGAGAGAAACCGACGTGGTCCGGTTGCGCTCCCGCTGACGGCGCTGCGTGCCATGCTGGCGTTGCAGCTTCGCAAGCCGCGCCTTCAACGCCTTGATACGCTCGCCGATCAACCGGCGGTCGGTTTCAAGCTGTGTTTCACCCGGTCCGCGCAGGCCGATACCACCCTTCTGCCGCTCGAGGTGAGTCCACGCACGAATCAATCGTGTGGACAGATACTGGAGCTGAGCGAGTTCGACCTGCAGCTTGCCTTCGTGACTGCGGGCACGCTGCGCGAAAATATCGAGGATGAGACTGGTGCGGTCGATCACTCGGCGCTCGAGCGCCGTTTCCAGGTTCCGCTGCTGCGCGGGTGCCAGAGCATGATTGAAGATGACGAGTTCCACGTCGTTGGCAACGCAGGCGAGGCGCAGCTCTTCGACTTTGCCGCTGCCGACAAACATCTTGGCATCAGGGCTGGAACGGCGACCGGTCAGGGTGACGGCGGGATGGGCACCCGCACTTTGTGCGAGCAGACTGAGTTCTTCGAGACTGGCGTCGAAATCGATTTTTCCGAAGTCGACACCCACAAGCGCTGCGTTGATCAAATTGATGTTTTCATTTTGAAGCGACCGGTGAATTAGCAAGTTCATTCATGCCATTACACCGGACGCTGCGAGGTTTAGGGCGTTTCAGCATCCGGGTGGAAATTCACCGGACGCGCTGGCACGACCGTGGAAATGGCGTGCTTGTAGACCATCTGGGTCACGGTGTTACGGAGCAACACGACGTACTGGTCGAACGATTCAATATTGCCTTGCAGCTTGAT
The DNA here is from genome assembly GCF_053574605.1 of Caballeronia sp. M23-90. NCBI lineage: Bacteria > Pseudomonadati > Pseudomonadota > Betaproteobacteria > Burkholderiales > Burkholderiaceae > Caballeronia > Caballeronia sp. M23-90. The sequence continues at coordinate 11,432 of NZ_JBSIPA010000075.1, forward strand.
GCCGTTGACCAAGTAGATCGACACCGGCACATGCTCTTTTCGCAGTGCGTTCAAAAACGGGTCTTGTAACAATTGCCCTTTGTTGCTCATAGCAAACTCCGTATTATTTTTGCAGGTTAACGTGATTGCGACGAAGAAAAAGAGATCCGCCGTCAATCGCTACACTATAGCCGATTTTCATTTTCGCACCAGCGCGCCCCGCCCGTCCAAATCCGCCGAAACGCTTGATGCACGCGGGATTCAGGCCGGCATCAGCCCTTATCCGCGTAAGGATTCGCACTCGAACGAAACTCTATTCGCAATGGAGTCCCAACCAGCCCGAAAGTTTCTCTGAAGCGTCCTTCCAGATAACGTTTGTAGGTGTCCGTGATCGCGTCGAGCGCGTTGCCGTGCACGACAATGATCGGGGGATTCTGCCCGCCCTGGTGCGCATAGCGCAGCTTCGGACGGATCGGACCACGGCGCCGGGGCTGCTGGAACTCCACTGCGTCAATGAGGGCGCGCGTGAGCTTCGGCGTGGGCAGCTTTGCCATGGCCGCGGCGTAAGCGTCATCGACGGATTTCATCAACTGGCTAATACCGGTTTTCTCCAGCGCCGAGACGTAATGGAATTTAGCAAAGTCCAAAAACTTGAGCTTGCGCGTGAGGTCCGCCTTGGTGCGCTCGCGCACATGCGAATCGAGTCCGTCCCACTTGTTCACGCCAACGACCAGCGCGCGGCCTTGTTCCACTACGAATCCGGCGATGTGCGCATCCTGCTCGGAGATGTCCTGTTGTGCATCGAGCAGCAGGATCACCACGTTCGCGTCTGAAATGGACTGCAGCGTCTTCACCACCGAAAACTTCTCGATCGCTTCGAATACCTTGCCGCGACGACGCAAACCCGCTGTATCGATCAACGTGTACTTGCGGCCACTTCGCTCGAAATCAACATAGATGGAATCGCGCGTGGTGCCGGGCATGTCGAACGCAATCACGCGCTCTTCGCCAACCAGCGCATTGATCAGCGTCGACTTGCCGACATTCGGGCGTCCCACGATGGCGATCTTCACGCCACGTGCCGCCTTTTCTTCGGGATCTTCTTCCGGCTGTCCGGCGTAAGCGATCTCGAGCGCATCGCCGATCATCTCCGTCACACCGTCGCCGTGCGCGGCTGAAATGGCGCGCGGGTCGCCCAGGCCCAGTTCGTAGAAGTCCGCGGCCACCGCGCTGTACTTCATGCCTTCGGCCTTGTTGACCACGAGGAACAACGGCCGGCCCGTCTTGCGCAGGTAGTCGGCGATCGCCTTGTCTTGCGGCGCGAGCCCGTTGCGGCCGTCGGTGATGAACACGACGATGTCGGACTCTTCCACTGCCTGGCGTGTCTGGCGAGCCATCTCGTGCAGGATGCCGTCTTTTGCGACAGGCTCGAAACCGCCGGTATCGACGACCAGATAAGGACGGTCGCCCACACGGCCTTCACCGTAATGGCGGTCGCGCGTAAGACCGGGCAAGTCGGCGACGAGCGCATCGCGCGAGCGCGTCAGGCGGTTGAAGAGCGTCGATTTCCCCACATTGGGGCGCCCCACGAGGGCAATTACGGGTTTCATCAGATGGTGTTCTTGGTTGAACGCAGGGCGGATCATTCCGGCCCGGCGCGCGCCGGATGTCACTCCGGAAACGGCGAACCGCGAGTTTGCGGTCCGGCGATGTGTCGAAAATTAGCACGGTTCGAGCGGATGGATCGCAGGATGCAGCGTTTCTGCTGCTCCGGCTCCTGGTTCATGGCCGCTTTCATCGCGTTCGGGACGCACTTGGAACGCCTTACGTGTTGTCTGGCGTTGCGTTTGCCGTTGTCAATACTGCTTGTGCGCTTATTTGCCGCACGACAGGTCCGTCACGTGCAGCGTTGATCAATCGATTCTATTCGCACGGCGCGGACTCAAAAAACAAAAAAGTCCGCAAAAACACGAGCGGCCGGCAAAACCGGCGCGCTCATCAGGTCAAACCAACTCATTAACGCGGGCGGAAACCATACAGGCCGCCGTCATGTGTCTGGATCACGAGCGTGTCGCCCGCCAGCACCGGCGCAGCCGTGATTGCGCTGCCGTCGGTCTTCGCGCGGCCAACGAACTCGCCATTGGTTGCCGACAGGAAGTGCACAAATCCTTGATAGTCGCCGACCACGACCGCGCGACCCAGGATGAACGGCACGCTGACCGTGCGATTCTTCAGCTTGTCGTTCTTCCAGAGGACGGTTCCATCGATACCGCTAAATGCGTTCACCACCGACCAGTCGTCGCCTGCTGCCACGATCTCGTTGTCCTGCGCGAGACCGCTGTCGCTCGAGAAGTTCTTTTCCCATTGCGGACGGCCCGAATTCGCATCGAAACAGCCGATACGGCCCTGGAACGTCACCGCGCAGGTCACGGATCCGACCAGCGTCGGTGCGCCCGTCACGTCGTTGATACGCTCGACTTCGGTCACGCCCTTGGGGAACGAAACCGGCGCTTGCCAGTAAGCGTCGCCGGTCTGCAGGTTGATCGCCGCAAACGTGCCGCCCGGGAAACCCGCCAGCACCGCCTGCGATGCCGCGAACGTCATGCCGGCAGCCACACGCAGGTTCAGCGGTACGGCGCGCGTCTGGAACATCCACTTCTGCTCGCCGGTCACCGAATTGAACGCGACGATCTTGCCGTCGATAGTCCGTACAACCACGAGGTCGTTACCCACGAGCGGCGGCGAGATGATTTCGCCCGGCGCCGTAGCCGTCCACAATTGCTTGCCGTCGGGTCCGAGCACGTACACATTGCCCTTCAGCCCGCCGACTGCAGTCAGGTTGCCGTCGCTGCCCACGCCCGCCGACAGATCGTCTTTCAGCTTGATGCGCCACACGTCCTGACCGGTCTTCGCATCGATCTTCGCGACCGTGCCGTTCGCGCCTGCTGCATAAACAGCATCGCCGATGGCAACCGGCGAGAACAGGTAACGTCCGGCCTTGCCGACGCTCGCCTTCCAGGCCTGCTCCACATTCAGGACAGGCTTGATCTCGACAAGCGGAGTCGGCACCCGGCGCTCGTCCTTGGTGGCACAGGCCGTGAGCATGACCGACATCGCGCAGGCGAGCGGCAGAGCGTAGCGTTTCAGAAAATTCATCGGTGGACGCAACATGGATAAAATGAAATCGGTTGATCGGTGTGCGGCGCGAGACTCAGGACTGTTCAGGTCTGACCGCTGAGAACCCGCGACTTTAACCCAGTGAGCACCGCGCCCGCACAAAGACGACGTTGCTACACGCCTATTCCGGCACGAGCGGCATCAGCCGCCCAGCGCGTCGAGCTTGAACTGAATCAGCTGGCGTGCGGACGAATCGGATTGCGGCAACGAGGTGAGCGCCAGTTTATAGGCCGCGCGCGCGTCGTCGCGCTTGCCCTGCGCCGCCAGCAAATCACCACGACGATCCGATACCACGCCCTTGAACGCGTCGAGGGGTTCGTCGGCGAGGACTTTCAGGCCGGCGTCGTAGGCTTTTTCATCGAGGAGGATCAGCGACAGTCGCAGTTTCGCGATCTGCTTGTATTCAGCATCCTTCGCGTGATCCACAGCCCACTGAAGCTGCGTCTTGGCACCGGCGCTGTCGCCACTCATGTACAGGGATTTGGCTGCGGCAAGCGCGGTCATCTGCGCGTACGCGGTGCCCCCGAACTTGTCTTCCATGTCCGACGACACACGTGTGACCAACGCCTTGTCACCCGCTGTGACTGCTTGCTGGACCTGGTCGTAGAGTACGGCGGCTTCGGCCGCCTGCCTGCGTTGCCAGAAATTCCAGCCGTTCCAGCCTGCCGCGACCACGAGCACCGCGAGCACGATCCAGGTCGTGGAGTTGCCCCATTTCGCCCACCAGGCCTTCAGGTTTTCAAGTGACTCTTGTTCTTCGTGATAGCTCATGCCCAGCGTATTCCTTGACTGCTTTTGTGTTCGCGTGCAATGCCGCGCGCCATTGTTTCGGGCCGCCGCACGGGAGTTTCCACGCGGCGCCGCCGGACAATCAGTCGGCGCTGTCGTCGGCGGTTGCCACCATCGCATTGATTAGAAATTCGGTCAAGTCTTCCACAGGCACGGTGGCCTGCTCGTTCTTTTGACCCGTTGATTCAAGCGATGAGGACCGCAACGGTTTCACGCCAACCATGCCTTGCGCGAGTTCGTTTTCGCCAAGAATGACTGCGAACGCTGCGCCGCTTGCATCGGCTTTTTTCATTTGCGACTTGAAGCTCGCCGGCGTGCCGTCCGGGCTGCAATGCAGGATGACGTCGAGACCGGTATCGCGCAAACGCTCGGCAATGATAAACGCCTGCTCCGCCGCCGCTTCACCCTGATGCACGACATAAATGTCAGTGCCTTCCGCCGCCGGCACGAGGTTTTCTTCTTTCAGCAATTCAAGAATCCGCTCGACGCCCATCGCCCAGCCGCACGCAGCCGCCGCCTTGCCGCCAAGCTGTTCGATCAGCGGGTCGTAGCGTCCGCCGCCTGCAACCGTGCCTTGCGAGCCGAGCTTGTCGGTCACCCATTCGAACACGGTCAGGTTGTAGTAATCGAGACCGCGCACCAGGCGCGGGTTGATCTTGAACGGCACGTTGTTCGCCTTCAGCAAACGCTGAACGCCTTCGAAGTGCGCGAGCGATTCGGGCCCGAGAAAATCAACGAGCTTCGGTGCGTTCTGCGCGATTTCCTGCATCGCCGGATTTTTCGTATCTAGCACGCGCAACGGGTTCGTGTAGAGGCGGCGTTTCGCTTCTTCATCGAGTGCTTCGACGTGTTGCTCGAGATAGGCAATCAATTCCTTGCGATGCGCCGCGCGCTCTTCCGGCTGGCCAAGCGAATTGAGTTCGAGACGGATGCCGGTCAGCCCGAGGTCGTCCCACAGCCGCTGACACATCATGATGATTTCAGCGTCGGTGTCCGGACCTGCGAAGCCCAGCGCTTCCACGCCGACCTGATGAAACTGCCTGTAGCGTCCGCGTTGCGGGCGCTCGTGGCGGAACATCGGGCCGACGTACCACAGCCGCTTCGGGCCGTCGTACAGCAGGTTGTGTTCGATCGTCGCGCGCACCACCGCAGCGGTGTTCTCCGGGCGCAGCGTGAGCTGCTCGCCGTTGAGCGCGTCGGTGAAGCTGTACATTTCCTTTTCGACGATGTCCGTCACCTCGCCGATGCCACGCGTGAACAGTTGCGTATGCTCGAGGATCGGCGTGCGGATCTGCTGATAGCCGTAGGCGCGCAGCATCGACTTGACGGTACTTTCGAAGAATTCGTAAAGCGCGGCGTGTTCGGGAAGGATGTCATTCATGCCCTTCACGCCGCTTAGCTTTTCCAGCTTTTTCTTGACTTCAGTCATCTGTATTTAGAGTGTTTCTGCCTGCGCGGTTTCGCGCTTGCCGTAGGTTCGCGTGACGTACTCGCTGACAATTTGCTGGAAGTCCTGGGCGATGTGTTCGCCGCGCAGCGTCTTGACCTTCACGCCATCGATGAACACCGGCGCCGCAGGATTCTCACCGGAACCGGGCAAGCTGATGCCGATATTTGCCTGCTTCGATTCGCCCGGCCCGTTCACGATGCAACCCATCACCGCAACGTGCATTTTCTCCACGCCCGGGAACTGGTCGCGCCAGACCGGCATCGAGTCACGCAGATACGTCTGAATCTGCGACGCCAGTTCCTGGAACAACGTGCTCGTGGTGCGTCCGCAGCCCGGGCAGGCAATGACCATTGGCGTGAACGAGCGCAGACCCATGGTCTGCAGGATTTCCTGCCCGACAATCACTTCGCCGGTCCGCGCGCCACCCGGTTCGGGCGTCAGCGAGATCCGGATGGTGTCGCCGATCCCTTCCTGCAAGAGCACCGACAACGCGGCCGTCGATGCCACGATGCCCTTCGATCCCATCCCTGCCTCGGTGAGCCCGAGGTGCAGCGCAAAGCTGCAGCGCTTTGCCAGTTCGCGATACACCGCGATCAGGTCCTGCACGCCGCTGACCTTGCACGACAGGATGATCTGGTCGCGCCGCAAGCCGAGTTCGACCGCGCGTTCCGCCGAGCCGATCGCCGATTGGATCAGCGCCTCGTACATCACGCTTTGCGCTTCCCAGGGCGTCGGGCGCGCGGCGTTCTCGTCCATCATGCGGGCGAGCAGATCCTGGTCGAGACTGCCCCAGTTCACGCCGATACGAACCGGCTTGTCGTACCGCGCAGCCGCTTCGATCATCTGCGCAAACTGCGTGTCGCGTTTGGCGCCGGCGCCCACGTTGCCCGGATTGATACGGTATTTCGACAACGCTTCCGCACACGCCGGATAGTCGCGCAGCAGCGTATGCCCGTTGTAGTGGAAATCGCCGACGAGCGGCACGGTCACGCCCATCCGGTCGAGTTGTTCACGTACCGCGGGGACCGCCGCCGCTGCTTCAGGCGTGTTCACCGTGATCCGGACCAGCTCAGAGCCGGCCTGCGCCAGTTCCTTGATCTGGATTGCGGTACCAATAGCGTCCGCGGTGTCGGTGTTGGTCATCGACTGGACGCGCACCGGTGAATCTCCGCCGATAGTGATGAGCTGGCCGCCCCAGCGCACGTCGACGGCATGCGATGCCCGCCGTTTCCACGATCCGCCGAAAACAGGCTCCGACGAACAAATCTTGCTTTCAATAAGGGGGTGTTGAGCTTCGGATTGCATCTAAGTGACCCTCTGCGTTGCCGGATGCCGCACGGAAGACGCGTTTCTGGAATGAATGAGACTCAAGGACAAGGATCGGCGTTTGACAATCTTTAACGCCGAAACGAAATCTTCGCACGATTTCGTGTCAAGCCTGAGGATCGAGGTCAGACGCCACGATCCGGCGCAACTTGTTACGAAGGCTCCGGCATACGATGCACGGAGCCTGCGGCACGGACTTCAACGGCTTCAGGGAAGCGAAAAACGCGCGACGTTACCCTTGGCCGGCCCGAACTTGGCGGCCTCGACCGGTTGTCCGTCGAACGTCAGCGAGTCGACGCCTGCGCGATTGCCGATCGTGACCTTGAACGGCGCGTCGCCCGCCACACGCTGCACTGAATCGGCCTTTACCAATCCTGAGAACACTTCCTTGCCGTCCTTCTGGCGGACGCTGAACCAGCTGTCCGCCGCCACCTTCAATTCGAGCGTATTCGAACCCGTGCCGACCGCAGCCGCAACGGATGCGGCTGTGGGCGCTCCGGCCTTCGCCGCATTTGTCAAGGGAACTGCAGCGGGAACACTCGCGCTTTTGGCGGCGGCGCCCTGAACTGCCGAAATGGTCGATGACGACGCCGGCAGCGCGTTCGTACCCAGCGGGCTCGGCATTGGCTGAGCGCCAGCTTGCTGCGTAGTCGCGTTGTTCTCTGCTGCGCCGCTTGCAGCCGTCGTATCGGCCGGCGCAACCGAACCGGCATTTGCGCTCGACTCTTCAGATCCAACCACGGCCGAACTCGTGCTCGTATCGCCGCCGGCTGACTGGCCCGTACCATTAGCGCTTGCTTTGAAACGGGCAAGCCACGCGGCGGAGTCACCGCCGGTATGCCACATTGCGAGCGCGATCACCGCAACGACTACAGCCGCCACGCCCCACAACCACGACCGGCGCTTAGGGGAACTGCCAAGCGGCACCGATACACGGCCTCGCGGCAATCCTGCACCCGACGATGCCGGCAACGACAAATTCTGTTCAACCGGACCGTTCGCCTGGCGCAACGCCGCAGTGAACGGCGCCGGATCGGCGCCCATGATCTTTGCGTAGCTACGCACAATGCCGGCCGCGAAATTGCGATCGGGAAAAAGACTGAGATCGCCGCTTTCAAGCGCGCGCAACTTTTGCGGCGAGACCTTCAACCGCGCGGAGACGTCGTCAAGCGACCAGTTCTTCGCCTCGCGAAGCTGCGTCAGACGCGCCCCTACCGCTGCGACCGATTCAAGGCGCGCGGCCTGGATTCCACCCA
>NZ_JBSIPA010000760.1:0-1722 GCF_053574605.1 Caballeronia sp. M23-90
TGCGAGGCGCAGGCGCCAGGTCTCGACCGCGAGTCGGATGGCTGGATCGTGCTGGGAAATACTCTCGAAGCGTCTTCGCGACCCGCCGCGCAGCACCCCGAGTGTGTACTCGGCGGCAAGCTGATCGACCAGCCCCGCGTATCGATGCAGATCCATCACAGCCCTCCCAGGCACGTCTTTAGTTTTTCCAAGCCGCGACGAATCCACGACTTCACTGTGCCGAGCGGTACTTTAAGAACGTCGGCCACTTCGCTATGGCTCTGGTCACGCAGATATGCAAGCGCCACTGCCTGACGCTGATTGGCTTCGAGCCTGTCCATGCAGATGGCGAGTTGCCGTGCTTCCTGGCTCATCAGCATCTGGTCGGAGGGATCCGCCTCGTTTGCAGGCAAGGTATCGTCCAACGCATCGCTCCATTCGGTTTCGGCGCTCGCCCCGTTGGCTTTCTGCCGCCGCAAATAATCGAGAGCCCGGTTGCGGACGATCGCCGCCATCCAGGTCATGGGCGCGGACAGGCCTGCTTTGTAGTCGCCCGCGTATCGCCAGATATTGACGAACGCGTCCTGCAAAACTTCTTCGGCCCACTCACGCTTCACCAATATACGAAGCGCGAGGCCAAACAGTTTCGACGAAGTTAAATCATAGAGCGCGCGCAACGCGGCGGCGTCTTCGCTGGCAACACGGTCGAGCAGTTGCACGAGGGTGTCGGGGGTCGGGTCGTGAGAAAGGATTGTCGTCATGGGACCGGTCGGGTGGGCGGCGCGATCGATATTACCGAAATAATCGCTTCGAACCGCATTGGTTTTTTTGCATCCGGATGAATCCGTTTCACTTTTCCAAACGTAATTACGGATACGAGCCCGTTTTGGCATGCGCGAAAACACCGCATGACCGGCGCAGCTCACCATGTGTCCCCGTTCTCCTCCGGCCCTGCCGGGGAGAAGCGGCTTTGCCCGGTCCCAATAGGCCGGGCATTTTTTTGTGCATTGTGTAGTGCTCTTCGTGCTGTGAAAGCCGCCGGGCATTCCTCTGCTCAAACTCCCACCAGCATCACAAGTTTCAAATCTTCCCGGTGCGCCGGCTTGAACGTAATCTGGTCGTACACGAGCCGGCCGCGCGTGGGGTGATTGAACTCCCGCGTGCCGCCTTCACGTTCGCCCACATCTTGCGACGCCCAGAAGCGCGCGAATGCATCGCTGGCGCTGCTGAGCGAATCGATCAGCGCTCGCGTCGGGGCATCGTTCAGGTGACGGATCGAATCAGCCCGGAATTCGGCTACCAGACGGCGCGCCCGTGTCTCCCAATCGACGATGAGACTCTGTGCTCCGGCCCCGGTAAACGTGAACGAGAGCAGATTCCGATCCCGCTCGCCATCCAGCCAGCCAACAAACAACGCCGCCGCCTGCGCGTTCCATCGCAACGCGTTCCATTGCCGGTCGAGCACGTAGGCGGGGGCATCGATCAATTCCACCGATTTCAGCAGCGACGCCGGCGCATCTTGCGCCGCCGGATCGGGCTCGGCTGGATCGCGCTGGGCGGCGAGTTCAAAGAGGTATGCGCGCTCGGCCCGCGAGAGCTGCAATGCGACCGCGATGCGCGCGAGGGCATCGGCGGAAGCGGAAACCGGCCGGCCTTGCTCGATCCACGTGTACCAGGTCGGGCTGACGCCGCACAACTGAGAGACTTCCGCACGCCGGGGTTGGGTCGTGAGGGAGTCGGCCA
>NZ_JBSIPA010000761.1:0-1719 GCF_053574605.1 Caballeronia sp. M23-90
TATACAGCCGACAATAACCGCCGCGCCGATTGGAACACGACGGGCGTGCCGTCGGGCAGCGTGGCGAGGAGCTTGTTGTGCAGGCCGCTCGGGTCAAAGCGGGAACCATAGCCGGCGGCAAGCAGGATGCCGGTAGCGCTCGATGAATAACTCATGGCCGGCGTCCTGACGAGGGGTAAAAGAAAGAAGCGTCGATTTTGACAAGCCGGATCGCTCGCGGCAAGCACGAAAAAAACCGTGCGGCTTTGCAACGCCGCACGGTGTCAGAACGTACAAGCCATCAAACCATCGTCTTGGGCATGACCTTGTCGAGCGTGATCGGCAGATCGCGCACGCGCACGCCGGTCGCGTGATACACCGCGTTTGCGATCGCGCCGGCCACGCCCGTGATGCCAATTTCGCCAATACCCCGCACGCCCAGCGAATTGATATGCGGATCGGTCTGGCCCAGCACGGTGATATCGATCGTGTTGATATCAGCGTTTACCGGCACGTGGTACTCCGCGAGATTGGCGTTCGTGTAGCGGCCGTAACGCGGATCGAGTTCGCTCTTCTCGGTCAGCGCCGAGCCGATGCCCCATACCACGCCGCCCATCAACTGGCTGTGCGCGGTTTTTTCGTTGAGCAGGCTGCCCACGTCGTACACGCTCACCACGCGTGCTACGCGGATCGTGCCGAGATCGGCATCGACGTGGACCTCCGCAAATACCGCGCCGAACGAGTGGAACGCGTACTCCTTTTTCTCGTCGCCGGGCTTGACCGTCGCCGTCGCTTCGATCGGCTTGCCGCCGTTCCTCGCGATAATCGCCGCCGCAGGATCGCGTTTCGCCGGGTCCGCGCGGCTGATGACCCAGCCGTTGTTGACCGTCACGTCATCGGCCGATGCGCCGGCGAGCGGCGAACCCGAATCGGCGATGGCCATCGCGATCAACTTGCCGCGCACCTGAGACGCAGCTTCACGCACTGCTGGCGACACGCTCGCCGCCGATTGCGATCCGCCCGATACCGGCGCTTTGGGCAACGATGAATCCCCGAGCGCGAACGTGACCATCTCCATCGGGAAGCCGAGGGCATCGGCGGCGACTTGCGTCATCACGGTGAACGTGCCGGTGCCGAGATCCTGCGTGCCCGATGCCGCCATCGCCGTGCCGTCGGGCAAGATTCGCACAACCGCCGATGCCTCACTGCGGTTCGCCGGATACGTCGCGGTCGCCATGCCCCAGCCGATCAACGTGTTCCCTTGCTGCATGGAACGCGGTTTCGGATTGCGCCGCGACCATCCAAACTTCGCGGCGCCCTTTTCGTAACACTCGCGCAACGACTTCTCCGACCACGGTTTTTTCTCCTGCGGTTCCATGTCGGCGTAGTTCTTGAGGCGCAACGCGAGCGGGTCCATGTTCAACTGGTACGCCATTTCGTCCATCGCGGATTCGAGCGCGAACGAGCCGCTCGTCTCGCCCGGCGCGCGCATGAACGTCGGCGTGCCGATATCGAGTTTCACGAGCTTGTGCGTGGTTGCCTGATTCGGCGTGGCGTACAACATGCGCGTGAGAATGGCGGAGCTTTCGTTCCAGTCCTCGAACGTGGATGTCGTCGATATCACGTCGTGGCGCATGCCGGTAAGCGTGCCGTCATCGCGTGCGGCGACCTGGAAGTGCTGTTCCGTGAACGTCCGCAAATGTTCGGCATGGTCGGCAACCGGCCGTTCACGGAACAGCA
>NZ_JBSIPA010000762.1:0-1706 GCF_053574605.1 Caballeronia sp. M23-90
CGAGGCCAGGTCCGCGGCGGCGGCCGACGTGGCCCAGATGTGCTTGCTGGTTGCCATTGCCAGTCCCAGGCTCAAGCCTATGAACCCCGAACCCATCGCCTGAAGCGATTCGTTCGCCGCCTCGCTTTTTCCCGGCTCATCAGGCTGAATTCGGTCCGGTCGCGCTCGTTGGGCAGCGGCCCGGCCATGACAAGACGAGTGGTGCGGACTTTGACGACTTCCGTCGTCGCAGTGAGCATTTCGCAGGTTTCAGCGAAGAGGCGTAACCAGTTCGTCGAAAGCTCGCCGAGCGCCGGTGAAAACGTGAAAGAAGTCATGAAGCGCTCCAGAATAAGACGTCCGAGAGGGATACCTGATAATGATCCCAATCAATAAATAAAGGACCGTGTCAGATCGCAAATTTGATACGTCAGAAATGTGCCTGATGTTGCGAAGGGAATTGCCTGGAGCGATGCCGCAGTACTGAAAGGGCTGCCAACCGAAAATAATCCGGTCGTCCGAGGCGTGGGCACGGACTTTCATTCTTGACTTCTGGTTTCGGCGTCGTTTTTGCCGGATTTGGCGGCCGGCCCGATATCAGAGCGGTCAAAAAAGCCAGTTAATCAGCCAAGCTCCTTCAGGATCTGCGAGTGCTATCGACGCGCCGACTGCGGGCCGGCCGTCGCCGACGCCAATTGGCGTTGCTCATCTCGTTGCGTTGATCGAGCATAGGCCGATACATGCTGCATCGCAACATTTTATTTCGGTGGCGCAGCGTTGCCCCCTTGGCAGTGGCGAGAGCAACTGCGCACTAGAAGGACCGATTTGCAGCTATGGATCCTGTTGGTGCATGACTCAGAAGAGATGATGAATTCCGGTAAGCAAGACCGTCTGCCGGCCACCCGACGACGCGCCGATCCCCAACGTATCCGCCACCGCGCCGCCGCCTGCAGCCTCGAACATCAGGTCTGCGTAAAGCTGCGTCGATTTGGAGAGCGAATAGACGTTGGCGACCGTAAACTGGGTCCAGCGGTGTCCTTCGAGCGTCGCCGTCCAAGCGCCCGCCGATATTTCTTCCGATGGCGTCAGGCGCAGGTTCGCGCCGCCATCGAAAGTACGAAAGTGTTCCGTGCGGGCCGACGTGATGCGCAGATCCGTGGCCAGCGCGTGCACCGTCACGCGTTCGAACCGGTACGACCCGCCAATGCCCGCATCGCGGACCTGACGGGCGTTGAACGTCGCGCCCGCGGCCAGGGCCTGACCTTCGAATGTGCTCAGTCCAAGGCCGCCGGCGAGCGGCAGCAAGCGGTCCCGATATTGCGAATACACTGCGACGAGCTTCACCGGTCCATTCGTGTAATTGCTGCCAAAGCTGATCGTCCGGCCGTTGGTATTGCTGCCCGTTGCGCCAGGAAATCCGTAGAGCGCACCGAACGTCAAGCCGCTGTAGTTCGAACTTTTCCATTTGACCGTGCTCGATAGCTGCACGGGCAACGTGCTGCCAAGACCATCGAGGTTGCCCGGATGAAACGCGGAAAAATCCCCAAGCAACTGTCCTGTGGATACCGAGCCCAGCCAGTCGAAATTCCAGTCGGTCTGCCGCCCCAATGTGACCGTGCCGAACCGGGGATCGGAGAGGCCCACATAAGCCTGCCGGTTGAACAAAGTGCCGGCGCTCGCGGCCGCGCCCGTGGTGGTGACGAATCCGCCTTCGAGCCGGAACAGCA
>NZ_JBSIPA010000763.1:0-1696 GCF_053574605.1 Caballeronia sp. M23-90
TCACGTTCGATTTTTCCGCGCCGCCGGCCGCGATGATCGCCCGGCGCGCGGAAAAATCGAACGTGTTCACGCGCATCCTGCTCGCGCTGTTCGGCGTGATTTCATGGCGCGCCGTACCCATGATGCCCGTTGAAATCACGCTCTTGCCCGAGTGGTTTCCGTTCCATTTGTCGAAGGTGTCCTACTGGGCGCGGACCGTTATCGTGCCCTTGCTCGTGCTCAACGCGAAGCGGCCGAAGGCGCGCAATCCGAAGGGCGTGCGCATAGACGAGCTTTTTTTCGATGCCCCTGTCAACACCGGCATGGCCGCACGCGCGCCGCATCAGCATCAGGGCTGGTTCGTGTTGTTCCGCTGCGTGGATGCCGTGCTGCGCACCGTCGATCCGCTGTTCCCGCGTCATACACGCCAGCGCGCAATAGAAGCGGCCGTGCGTTTCGTCGATGAACGGCTCAACGGCGAGGATGGCCTCGGCGCGATTTTCCCCGCGATGGCCAACTCCGTCATGATGTACGACGTGCTGGGTTATCCCGAAGACCATCCGAACCGGGCGATTGCGCGCAAGTCGATCGAGAAGCTCTTGATCATCGATGAAGCGCCCGATGGCGAGGCGTATTGCCAGCCGTGTTTATCGCCCGTGTGGGACACGTCGCTCGTCGCGCACGCGTTGCTCGAAGCCGATACACCGAAGGCGCGGGCGGCGGTATCGCGTGGACTGGACTGGCTCGTGCCGTTGCAGATCCTCGATGTCCGCGGCGACTGGATCTCGCGCCGGCCGACTATCCGGCCCGGCGGCTGGGCGTTCCAGTTTGCGAACCCGCATTATCCGGACGTCGACGACACCGCCGTTGTCGCCATGGCAATGGATCGCGCCGACCGCGAAAACGGCACCGCGCTGTACGGCGAAGCGATTGCGCGCGGGCGGGAATGGGTCGTCGGCATGCAAAGCAGCGACGGCGGATGGGGCGCGTTCGAACCCGAAAACACGCAGTATTACCTCAACAACATCCCGTTCTCCGACCACGGCGCGTTGCTCGATCCGCCTACGGTGGATGTGTCGGGACGATGTCTATCGATGCTCGCGCAGCTTGGCGAGTTGCCCGCGACGAGCGAGCCGGCGAAGCGCTCGCTGGATTACATCCTGCGCGATCAGGAACGCGATGGAAGCTGGTACGGACGCTGGGGCCTGAACTATATCTACGGGACGTGGACCGCGTTGTGCGCGTTGAACGCGGCCGGATTGCCGCTGACCGATTCGCGGATGCAGCGCGCCGCGCAATGGCTCATCAGCATCCAGAACGCCGATGGCGGATGGGGCGAGGGCGGCGAGAGTTACAAGCTGGATTATCGCGGGTATGAAGCGGCGCCGAGCACGGCGTCGCAGACATCGTGGGCGTTGCTCGGGTTGATGGCGGCGGGGTTTGTCGGTCATCCGGCGGTGGCGAAGGGCGTCCAGTATCTGACGTCCACGCAGCGCGAGCACGGGCTTTGGGACGAAACAAGGTTCACGGCGACCGGCTTTCCGCGCGTGTTTTATCTGCGATACCACGGCTATAGAAAATTCTTCCCGCTTTGGGCGCTGGCTCGTTACCGGAACATGCTGCGCGATGGCGCCACGCGCGTGACGGCGGCGATGTGAGCTTGCCCGTTATCGCAGTAACGGGGATGGCGTTTGAAGCGCGCATCGCGCGCGGGCCA
>NZ_JBSIPA010000764.1:0-1694 GCF_053574605.1 Caballeronia sp. M23-90
GCGCCGAGCGCCTGCGCTTTCTTCTTCAGCGCTTGCACGAGGCCATATCCGTCGAACCAGCCTTCGCCGGAATTGCCGTAGGCGCCCGCAATCAGGTCATCGGTATTGAGCCATGGAAACTTCGCGCATTGCCTCGTACACGCGCCACGAGTTCGCACCCACGTCAACCGTCACGATCAGGATCGCGCACGGCGCCTGACGCATGATCCGCCGCGTGGCTTCCGTCCCGTCGACGTGCGGCATCACGAGGTCCATCAGCACGACGTCCGGCTTCTGCGCCGTGCAGTAATCCACGGCCTGCACGCCATCGGTCGCCACCCAGATCACATCGAAATCAGGCCGCGTCGCCAGCGCCAGGCGCGTGGCTTCCACCGCAAGCGGCATGTCGTTCACTATTCCGATCTTCATTGCCAGCCCCCAGCTCTCTCGTTTTTATAACTGCTTCATCATGGCTGCGCCTCGCCAATCAGATCGCGCACAGCATCGAGCAGCGTCTGATCGTGGAAACTGCCCTTTGCCAGATAGTAGTCCGCGCCCGCGTCCAGCCCCCGCTGGCGGTCTTCCGCACGGTCCTTGTACGACACGATCATGACCGGCGTGTCGCGCAATTGCGGATCGCGCCGGATCAGCGTCACGAGTTCGATGCCGTCGAGCCGCGGCATGTCGATATCCGTGATCACCAGGTCGAAGCGCTCTCCGCGCACCGCGTTCCAGCCGTCCATGCCATCGACGGCAATGGTCACGTCGTAGCCGCGGCCGGCCAGCAGCTTGCGTTCGAGTTCGCGCACGGTCAGCGAATCGTCGACCACCAGCACGCGCTTTTTCGGCGCGGCGACGGCGCGGGCAGTACCTTGTGAAACGCGGCCGAGTTCGCCATCGACGACGAGTTTTTCGACCGCGCGCAGCCAGTCGTCGAGATCGGCGATCAGGAGCGGATCGCCGTTTTCCATCAACGCGCCCGCCGCGATGCTCGGCACCTTGCCGAGACGTTTGTCGAGCGGCTGCACGACCAGCATGCGCTCGCCGAGGAACCGGTCGACCACCACGCCATAAGTCGCCGCACCCTGGCCGATCACGACCACGTTGAGCGTGTCGCTGACCGTGTTGAAGGTGCCGGCGCGCAGGATCTGGTGCGCCGTCACGATGCCAAGACGCCTGCCCTCGAACTCGAAATGCTGATGGCCCTCGAGCAGATCGATCGATGCACGCGGCAACACGAGCGTGCGCGCCACATGCGCGAGCGGCAGGCCGTAGGGTTCGCCATCGACCTCCACGATCAGGCTGCGGATCACAGACAGCGTGAGCGGCAATTGCATCACGAAGCGCGTGCCGACGAGTTCTTCCTGCGTGACACGCAGGCTGCCACGAACCTGGCGCACGACGTCGTGGACCGCGTCGAGACCGACGCCGCGGCCGGAGACATCGGTGACGGTATCGCGCATCGAAAAGCCGGGGAGGAACAGGAATTCGAGCAATTCCGCTTCCGACAGACGCGCGGCCGTCGCTTCGTTGGACAGGCGTTTTTGCACGATCGCCCGGCGCAGCGCGGGAAGGTCGACGCCGCCGCCGTCATCGCTCACGCTGATGAAAAGCGATCCCGCGCTGTGGCGTGCTTCGAGCGTGATCGTGCCTTCGGGCGGCTTGCCGAAGGCGGAAATGAAAGGCAGCCAGGTCGTGCGCATGGTGCCGAACAA
>NZ_JBSIPA010000765.1:0-1688 GCF_053574605.1 Caballeronia sp. M23-90
CGGCGCTGGCCGATGCCGTGCTCGATGTCACCATCGAAACGGTCTGGGCGCAGTTTCCGAAGCGGCATCGAGAGGTGCCCCGCTTTTCCGTGATCGCATACGGGAAACTCGGCGGCAAGGAGCTGGGTTATGCGTCGGATCTGGATTTGATCTTCCTCCACGACGACCCCGACGATTCCGCCAGCGATATCTACGCCATGTTCGCTCGCCGCCTCGTCACGTGGCTCACCACGGCGACCGGCGCCGGCACCTTGTTCGACGTTGATCTGCGCCTGCGTCCAAACGGCGAATCCGGTCTGCTGGTGACAAGCGTGGAGTCGTTCCGGCGCTATCAGATTCGTGAAGGCGATGCCGCGAATACGGCGTGGGTCTGGGAACATCAGGCTTTGTCGCGCGCACGTTATTGCGCCGGCGATGCCGAAATTGGCGCGCGCTTCGAAGAGATTCGCGCCCACGTCCTGACCATGCCGCGCGACGCCAATGCCCTCGCTCAGGAGATCGTCGCGATGCGCGAGCGCGTGTACGCCGGCCATCCGAACAAAAGCAAGCTCTTCGACCTGAAGCATGATCGCGGCGGGATGGTGGACATCGAGTTCATCGTGCAGTTCTGGGTGCTGCTGCACTCACGCGAGGACGGCGAGTTCGTGCGCAATCTCGGCAATATCTCCCTGCTGGGACATGCCGCGCGCTTTGGCGTGATGAGTGACGAAGAAGCGGAAACGGTGGCGGCGGCTTATCGGCGGTACAGGAAGTTGCAGCACACGCTGCGGCTAGATGGCATGGAAAAGGCGCGGGTCGAGCCAGACGTGGTCGCAGCCGAGAGGGAGGCAGTGAGCGGGCTTTGGGCGCGGGTGTTTGGGTAGTACGAGTAGCGGCGTTTACTTGACCAGGCGAATCGGGCTCGCTTTGTACTCAGCTACCGTTTCGTCATTGGTCAGCAAGGTGATGCCCTCGACCGTTGCTTGCGCAATCAGCAGCCGATCGAACAGATCTTTGTGGTGGTCGGGCAAGTTGGCGACTGCCGCAGTGTGCGCGCTGCTGATCACCAATTCGATGTAGCCATTGTCCAGCAGCGACCGGCGAAACAGATGCGGATCGACTTTGAAGTCGGGTCTTCCCAGCCCGTTCTTGATTGCCACTTCCCAGACGCTGGCCGCACTGAAGAGTAGTTCGTTTTCCTCATCCTCAATAAGCTCCTTGGCCTTAGCTAACTTAGGTTAGTCTGCCACGAGCGCAAATCGTTGAGTTTTGATGCTACGCGTTGATTCACGCCGCCAGCATTTCCTTCGCGTGCTTGCGCGTGGTCGCCGTGATCTCAAGTCCGCCCAGCATGCGTGCGACTTCTTCCACGCGCTTCGATTTATCCAGAGGCGTAACCGTGCTGACCGTACCGCCCGATGAATCACCGGCTTTCGCCACCTGGAAGTGATGATCGCCGCGCGCCGCGACTTGCGGCAAGTGCGTGACGCACAGCACTTGCCGGTCGCGTCCAAGTTGATGGAGCAACCGCCCGACGACTTCCGCTACGCCGCCGCCAATTCCCGTGTCCACTTCGTCGAAAATCAACGTGGGCGTCGGGCTCGCCGTGCTTGCAATCACCGCCAATGCCAAACTGATCCGCGCGAGTTCCCCGCCCGATGCAACCTTCGCCAGCGGCCGCAGCGTCACGCCGGCGTGACCGGCCACGC
>NZ_JBSIPA010000766.1:0-1688 GCF_053574605.1 Caballeronia sp. M23-90
TCGCCGTCGACATCAACACCGCTCTGGAACTTGCGCCGGCATGAAATGCGTACACGACGGCACAGAGTTTCAGGGCCTAAAAATACCGTTGCAAATGATTAATCGGTACGACTTGGTGCGCTGGACGAACCAACCCACATCAATCCGTCGCGCCGGATCATGCGATTAGAACGCGTTTCTCCGCGTCTGGCGAGACATCGTGTTACCGGCTTGCCAGCGCGAGCTTGAGACGGCGGACACCCTCAAACACTTCGGCCTCCCCCGGCGCGGCGGCAAACGAAAGCCGCATGCTTGATTCATCGGCGTTGTGCACGTAGAAAGCCGGACCGGGCACGTAAATCACATTCTGCTCGATTGCGCGCTTGAGTACGTCTGCGGCAAGGCGGTCGCCCTTCAGGCGCGCCCATACGAACATGCCGCCCTGCGGCACGACATACTCGATGTCGTCAGGAACGAACTGCCGCAGCGCGCTCGACAACGCCTCGTAACGCTTCTTGTACGCCTGCACGATAACCGGCACGTGCTCCGCCAGCCGTCCGCTTTCCAGATAAAACCGCGCCGTCTCCTGCGCAAGCGGCGACGTGCACAGATCGCTCGTTTGCTTCGCGACCAGCATGCGGCGTGTGATGGCGGGCGGCGCAATCGACCAGCCGATGCGCAAGCCCGGCGCAACGATCTTCGAGAGACTGCCGAAATACACGACCCAGTCGCGCGCGCCGGGAATGGCATCGGCAAGCGCAATGATCGGTTTGACCGGATCGCCCGTGAAACGCAGCTCGCCGTATGGATCATCTTCGATCAGCACGAAGCGAAAACGCATTGCGAGGCGTGCGAGCGCTTTGCGGCGTTCCACGGGCAACGTCGTGCCGGTTGGATTCGCGAAGGTCGGCACCGTGTAGAGCAACTTCGGACGCACGGCCGGATCGAGCGCTTCGAGTTGTTCGGTGAGGGCATCGACGTCGATGCCCTGCGCGTCCGTGCGCACCGGAATCAGCTTCGCACCCGCAAGACGCAGCGCCTGGATCGCGGCCGGATAAGCAGGCTCTTCGATCAGCACGGCGTCGCCCGGCGCGACCAGGATCTTGATGAGCAAGTCGAGACCTTGCTGCGAGCCGGTGGTCACGATCAGGTCATCGATTTCACGCGCCACGCCGCGATCGTTCATCAAACGCACAATCGCGCGGCGCAGTGCGGGCGCGCCGGCGGTGTCGCCATATTGAAGGCACGCAATCGGGTCGGCGCGATAAGCCTCTTCCATCGCGCGCCCGATTCCAGCCCGGTCGAACAAATCCTTCGATGGATAGCCGCCCGCGAACGAGATCATCCCCGGCCGGGCGAGGTACTTGAAGAGCTCGCGGATCGCGGAGCCTTGCGGCGCCTTGAACGGCTCCGTGAAGTCGTATAGATCCGATGCAGCAGTCGCGTTCGTGGTCACGCGGCCGCCGTCATCTTGAAGATGCCCGTGGCGTTGCCAGCATCGAAACCGAGATCGAGCACGCTGCGGCCGGTGGCATTGTCGAGAACCGTATCGCGGCTGATGAATTCATAGAACGAGCCGGGCACGTCGCGCTCGATCTGCGCGCCGGTTTTATCGATAAACACACGGCGCACCGGGTCCGCACGGAACGCCGTCTGGCGCACACGGCCCGACTTCGACACCTCGACCGAATCCTTGATCGGGCGGCCAA
>NZ_JBSIPA010000767.1:0-1686 GCF_053574605.1 Caballeronia sp. M23-90
GTATCGAGCGCTATGTTCAGCAGTACAACCAGCACAAGCGAGCGTTTGTGTGGACTGCAACAGCCGATTCCATTCTCAAGAAAGTGGCGAAACTATGTAAAGTTATTTCTGGGACAGAACACTAGCGACAACTGAAAAATATCGCCTGATGAAAATTTCACCGCGACAAAATTTGGCAAATCTGTGCGGCTGCAAAACAAAACGCCGACGCATTTGCGTCGGCGTTTGCACTGCATCGATCAGCTATTTGAGAGGCTCTTACGACCAGTCAGCGTGGAAGCTGCCCTTCTTGTCCACACGCTCGAAGGTATGCGCGCCGAAGAAGTCACGTTGTGCCTGCACCAGATTCGCCGGCAGCGTCTCCGAGCGATAGCTGTCGTAATACGCGACTGCCGATGAAAACGCCGGCACCGGCACGCCTGCCTTCACCGCGGCGACCACGACGTCGCGCAGCGCGTCCTGATACTTCGCGGCGATATCGCTGAAGTACGGATCGAGCAGCAGGTTATGCAAATCGGCGTTGGTCTTGTAGGCATCCGTGATCTTCTGCAGGAACCCTGCGCGGATGATGCAACCAGCCCGGAAGATCTTCGCGATCTGACCGTACTGCAGATCCCATTTGTATTCTTCCGATGCCGCGCGCAGCTGCGCAAAACCCTGTGCATACGAAACGATCTTGCTCAGGAACAACGCGCGCCGCACGGATTCCACGAACGCATCGCGATCGCCATCGAACTTGGGCGAAGGACCCTTCAACTGCTTGCTCGCTTCCACGCGCTGGTCCTTCAGCGACGACAGCACGCGCGCAAACACGGCTTCCGTGATCAGCGGCAGCGGCGCGCCCAGATCGAGCGCGTTCTGGCTCGTCCACTTGCCCGTGCCTTTTTGCGCGGCGCGATCGAGGATGACATCGACGAGATCCTTGCCGGTCTCTTCGTCCTTCTTCGCGAAGATCTTCGACGTGATCTCGATCAGGTAACTATCCAGTTCACCCTTGTTCCACTCGACATAAACGTCGCCCAGTTCCTTGTTCGACAAACCCGCCACGCGCTTGAGCACATCGTAGCTTTCGGCGATCAACTGCATGTCGCCGTATTCGATGCCGTTGTGAACCATCTTCACGTAATGTCCCGCGCCGTCCGGGCCCATGTAAGCCACGCACGGCTCGCCGTCCGGCGCCTTTGCGGCGATTTCGGTCAGGATCGGGGCGACGAGATCATAGGCTTCCTTCTGGCCGCCCGGCATGATCGAGGGACCCTTGAGCGCGCCTTCCTCACCGCCCGATACACCCGTGCCGATGAAATGCAGGCCCGACTTCGCGAGGTCCGTATTGCGGCGGATGGTATCGGTGAAATGGGTGTTGCCGCCGTCGATCAGGATGTCGCCTTTTTCAAGCAGCGGGCGCAGCGAATCGATCGTCGCATCCGTGCCCTGGCCGGCCTTCACCATCAGCAGGATGCGGCGCGGTTTTTCCAGCGACTCGACGAATTCTTCCAGCGTGTAAGACGGCACGAGCTTCTTGTCGGGATGCTCGGCCATCAGGTCATCGGTTTTTTCGCGGCTGCGGTTGTACACCGATACCGCGTGCCCGCGGCTCTCGATATTCAATGCCAGATTGCGTCCCATGACGGCGAGGCCGACAACGCCGATTGCTTGTTTGCTCATGTTTCTCTCCGAATGACCGGA
>NZ_JBSIPA010000768.1:0-1684 GCF_053574605.1 Caballeronia sp. M23-90
TGGCTGGGGTGCGCAGTTACGGCCTCGGCTTATGGGTCAGCTATCAAATCGTCACACAGCTTCGCGGGACGATAGCAGTGAGCAGCCAACCTGGCCACGTGCCCGATCCTGCCGAAGCCGACCAGCTCATGGATCGCGCGATGGAATCGGCCGAGCGCATCCTCGCGCCGTTTTCGGGCGCGCCGGTGGCGTCGCTGTTTGAAACGCATTATCGCGGCGGACGCGAATTCCTCCGGCTGAGCTGGGAAGGTTTGCCGGAAGACCTCGTGCCAAAGTCGCGCCGGCCGGCTGCGGCCGTTGGCGGATTGCGTGCACCGGGCGAGACGGCAGCGCAGGATTACGATCCGTACGGGCTGGAAGGCACGAGCGACTATGACGTCGACAAGCCGCTCGCGTACAGGGAGAAGATCGGCCCGTTCCTGCTGACAATGACGTACCGTCATGAATATCCGCAAGTCGACGACGAACGCCTCGGCACCGCGTTCGCCGTCTTCCACGAGGCGGGAACGGATATCGTCGTGGCGGCCGTCGAATTGAAGCTGGTAAAAGTGCCGCCCATTCAGAGCAGCGCCGACCTGGTGTATGTGCTGGATACGTATTCCGGCGAAATGCTGTCTATGGCGCTCGCCGCAACCGAGGCGCTCGGGCCGGAACGTTTGTGTTCAGTGTTCAATACGCACCGGGTGGTGTTTATCGGTACGTGGGAAGTGCGCAAGAGCTGGCGCAGTCAGGGTCTGGGCGTGGCGCTTTTGCGCGAGGCGCTCGAACGCCTGCCGGCAGACCCCGATGGCCGTCCCGATGCATTGTGCGTCGCCCCCGAACCGTATCAGACCGAGGCGCGCTATCTGGAGCAATTGCCTGCGAGCTTGCGTGAAGAACTCGATGCCCCTGCGCACCGCCTCACGCAACATCTGAACGGGTGGCTCGAACGCGCCAATCTGCCGAACGTGAAGACGCACTTCTTCATTCCAATGGCCAAGCACGAAGGCATTGGATCGGCGGGAGAAAACGCGCGGCTGATCGACCGGATCATGGAAAGTGAAGCCTGAATCGAAGCCCGACCGCGCGTTGATCGTGGTCGATATGCAGGCGAAGCTGATGCCGCATATCCAACACGGGGAACGCGTGTTCAGGCATTGCGCCGCGCTCATCAGGGCGGCGGATCTGCTCCATATCCCGGTACTTTTCACGGAACAAAATTCGCATGGCCTGGGTGCGACCGTGGATGGCTTGATTGGCGAGCGGCATCGATTAATAGAAAAACATACCTTCGACGCCACCCTCTGCCCCGAATTCACCGCTGCGCTACCGTCGAGGAACACCGTGTTGTTCGTGGCCGGTTGCGAAGCGCATGTCTGCGTGCTGCTGACCGTGCGCGGTTTGCTGAGGCTCGGCTATACGGTAGAACTTGTTGCCGATGCCACCGGTTCACGCGCGCCGGAGAATAAGGCAATCGCACTGGCGAGAGCCCAGCAAGACGGCGCGTTCCCCACTACCGCCGAAACCGTGATCTTCGGCTGGCTGGAAAGCTGCCGGCATCCGCGCTTCAAGGACGTCCTAGTGTTCTGTCCCAGAAATAACTTTACATAGTTTCGCCACTTTCTTGAGAATGGAATCGGCTGTTGCAGTCCACACAAACGCTCGCTTGTGCTGGTTGTACTGCTGAACATAGCGCTCGATACTG
>NZ_JBSIPA010000769.1:0-1662 GCF_053574605.1 Caballeronia sp. M23-90
GCGCTCGGCGGCCACGTACGAGTTGCCCGTTGCCATGGACAGCGTGTTGCGAATCAGGCCGTCTGAAATCTGCGGATGCGTTTCGTTCCAGTCGGTTTCCATGACGCCCTTGTCACGCGCGTCCACAACGAGCAGAAAACCCTGTTCCTGCCAGAAGCGGCGAATCTGCGGCCACGCTTGTTCCGGCGACTTGTTGTCGATGACCAGCCACCGCTCCGTACCGTCGCGCTGGATATGCATGCCGGAAACCGGCGGAATCACCGTAGGCGCGCTCGGCGCGACCTTCTGCGTCTGCTGGAGGTCGGACAGCGACGCCTGTCCACCCTGCGGCGGCAACGAGCGCTGGTCGCCCGATTCCTCAAGGAGATTGGGCGGGACGGCAAGGGATGCCTGCTTTGACCGGGAATCGCTCTTGTAATTGATTGCGTTAGGCGACGACGTACCACATCCGGCAACCAGGCCACCCGCCAACAGGAGGGCTGCCACCTTCAAAGCCGGCTTGTTCACACGAAAATCTGTCATGTTTGGGAAATCCTTCCGCTACGCCACGGCGTTTTCCGTGGATCAACCAAGCATTTTACCGGTCCCGCGCGCCGCCGTGCAAAAACAGTGCTCTCGCAGGTCTGCAATGGTCGTGGGCTGAGCCGGCTATTTACCTTCAAAGATGAAATCTGCGCGCTGAAACGGACGGATCATTGCGTCGCGGCGCACCCTCAATTGCGCCGTTTCGAGATCCACTTTTTGTGTCGTCCCAGCGCATCGTTTCAGTATCGGTTCAGACCGCATCGCTCAATTGAAATCTCAAAAATAGTCGCACCCACGCTTTGAGCGACAATTTATGACAATCGATCTTGTATTGTCCTAGTCATTAATTCATCACCAACACTTTGTTTAATAAGCAGTTTTAACTAATTTTTTGAGCCGCACGAAAGACCCTACAAGATATTTCCTTACTTGATTCCTGATTACTTCGTCATCTTAAAATTAAGCCTCAATAACAAGAATGGCCACGAGAACGGAGTACATCATGTCTTACCTACATACGCTCACCTCACTTCGGGCAGCGAGCGCTGTCTTGCTGGCTGCAGCGGCTGGCTCAGTGCATGCACAACTGGGATCGACGCTCGGCAATGCTGCGATTGGTTCGGGTACCTCCAACGCGCTTGCAGCGGTGATTCATCAAGCCGGTAACAGTGCGGTTCGCTGGCAGGAAACAACCGATGCCAACCAGATCCGCGTGCGGCAATACTTATCGCCAGCGACGGGACTGGTCTACGCGGTCAGTTGGGATGGGCCAGCCATGCCCGATGTATCGGCGTTGCTCGGCACCTGGTTCGACCGGTATCGGCAAGGCGCGAGCGCTGCGCTGGAGAGCGCAAGCGGACTGCATTCATCGCGGGTGGACGGCAGCGATTTTGTCGTGGAGACGCACGTGCGCCTTCGCGACTTCAGCGGCCGCGCCTGGCTTCCCGATGCGCTGCCCGCCGGCGTTGCTGCGGCTGACATCGAATAAGGGGGAATCATGCGAAATAGTCCGACCTGACGTTGCCCGCGAATTTCGGATCCCTTAACTGAGTGAGATTATGCCACCCGTTGGTTCTGGGCAGCGTACCAGTCCCGCTCGAACTGCATCGGACTGACGTAGCCCAACGTCGAGTGCAA
>NZ_JBSIPA010000076.1:0-19361 GCF_053574605.1 Caballeronia sp. M23-90
TGTCGTTCGCGACGGCGTTGCGTTGTCCTGTCAGCTTCGAGCCAAAACGTTCGGACCAGCTCATAGCATTACCCCCCGGTCTGCAGCAATATCAGCCACCGCTTGCCGGAAAACGTCCGCGCGATGTACGCCCGCCAAGCGAGGCGCTGTCGTTCGCGACGGCGTTGCGTTGTCCTGTCAGCTTCGAGCCAAAACGTTCGGACCAGCTCATAGCATTACCCCCCGGTCTGCAGCAATATCAGCCACCGCTTGCCGGAAAACGTCCGCGCGATGTGCATAGTTCTTGAACATGTCGAAGCTTGCGCACGCCGGCGACAACAACACGGCGTCGCCGGGCTGGGCCAGTTGCGCCGCCGCTTGCGTCGCGGCTTCGAGCGTTTCGTGGTCGTGCAATGGCACGGCCGTGTTTGCCAGCGCTTCACGAAGACGCGGTGCATCGCGGCCGATCAGCATCACTGCGCGGCACCAGCGTTCCACCGGCGCTTCGAGCGGCGAAAAGTCCTGGCCTTTGCCATCGCCACCGGCAATCAGCACGGACTTCTGCGCGAGACCATCCAGTGCAGCGACGGTTGCGCCGACGTTCGTGCCTTTGCTGTCATCGACGAAATCGATGCCGTCGATCTGCCCGATCACTTCCACGCGATGCGGCTCGCCCTTGTATTCACGCAAGCCATGCAGCAATGAAGCCAAGGGCAAATCCACCGCACGCGCGAGCGCCAGGGCAGCCAGCGCATTCGCCGCGTTGTGCAGGCCGCGAACACGCAACGCATCCACCGGCATCAGGCGCTTCGAATACACGTTCGGCTCGGCCGCGACATCGCTTTTACGGCGACGCGCGGGCGCGGGTTCATCGCTGAGATCACGGTCGTGACCTTGCGCAAGCCACGCAATGCCGTTCTCGCGCAGCAACCCGAAGTCGCCGAGACGCGCCGGTTCGTCAAGCCCGAACGTCACGACCTTCGCTGCATTTCCCGAAGCAAGCTTCATGGTCCGCGCGTCGTCACGATTCAGCACGCGCACGGTCTTCTCACCGAAGATGCGGCCTTTCGCGGCGGCGTACGCATCGAGCCCACCGTGCCAGTCCAGATGGTCTTGCGTGATATTCAGCACGGCAGCAGCGTCCGGCGCGAACGAGTGTGCCGTCTCAAGCTGAAAACTCGACAGCTCCAGCACCCAGACATCGGGCAGCGCGGTGTTGTCGATTGCTTCGCTGAGCTTGTCCAGCATGGCCGGGCTGATGTTTCCCGCCACCGCCACGGTCTTGCCGGCACGCTCGCACAACAACCCGGTCATGGCGGTCGTCGTGGTCTTGCCGTTGGTGCCCGTAATGGCAATCACCTTCGGCGTGTAGCCGTTCGCGCCAAGCGACTTCAACGCTTGCGCGAACAATTCCAGCTCGCCCCACACAGGGACGCCGCGTTCCCGCGCGGCGTCGAGGAGCGGCCTCAAATCATCAGCCAGAGGCGACAGTCCCGGGCTGATTGCAACAATCTCGATCCCGCCATCGAGCAGCGCCGGCGTGAATTCACCGCCGACGAAATCTGCATCGATGCCGTGCACTGCGAGTTCCGACAGATTCGGCGGCGTGGCGCGGGTATCGGCCACGCGCAGACGGCACCCGTGACGCGCGCACCAGCGCGTCATCGCGAGGCCGGATTCACCGAGCCCCAGCACAAGCACCATCGGACTCTGCCGATCGAAGAACTTCTCGCCAAACATCGCTTTACCTTTTCCTGGCCAACAAGATCAACGCAGCTTCAGCGTCGACAAACCAAACAGACACAACATCAGCGTGATGATCCAGAAGCGCACGACCACCTGCGTTTCCTTCCATCCCGACAACTCGAAATGGTGATGCAGCGGCGCCATCTTGAAGATGCGCCGCCCTTCGCCGAAGCGTTTTTTGGTGTACTTGAAGTAGGTCACCTGCATCATCACGGAAACCGTTTCCGCGACGAACACGCCGCCCATGATGAACAGCACGACTTCCTGCCGCACGATCACGGCGATGGTGCCAAGCGCGCCGCCAAGCGCGAGCGCGCCGACATCGCCCATGAAGACCTGCGCGGGGTGCGTGTTGTACCAGAGAAACGCGAGTCCGGCGCCGCCCATCGCGGAACAGAAGATCAGCAATTCGCCGGCACCCGGAATGTGGGGGAACAACAAGTATTTCGAGTACACCGAGCTGCCCATCACATAGGCAAACGCGCCGAGCGATGCACCGACCAGCACCACCGGCATGATCACGAGACCGTCGAGGCCATCGGTGAGATTCACAGCGTTGCTCGAACCGACGATCACGAGATACGTCATCGCGATAAAGCCCCACGTGCCCAGCGGATAGCTGATCGATTTGAGGAACGGCAGCATCAGGTCGGCGCGCGCAGGCAAGCCCATCGACAAACCGCTTCGCACCCACGCCATGAACAGGTCGAACACACGAGCGTTGTTCGCCTCGGACACGCTGAACGCGAGATACACGGCGGCAAACAAGCCAATCGCTGATTGCCAGAAATACTTTTCGCGCGACGACATGCCGCGCGGGTCCTTGTGCACGACTTTGCGGTAGTCATCGACCCAGCCGATCACGCCGTAACCGAACGTGACGAGCATCACGATCCAGACGAATCGATTGGCAAGATCGGCCCACAGCAACGTGGAAAACGCGATGCCCAGCAGGATCAGCACGCCACCCATGGTCGGCGTGCCGGACTTGACCAAATGCGATTGCGGACCGTTCGTGCGCACGGCCTGACCGACTTTCAACTGCGTCAATTTGCGGATCACCCACGGGCCGCAAACGAGACCGACGAACAACGCCGTGATCGTCGCGCCAACTGCGCGGAACGTGAGATAGGTAAACACGCGCAGAAAACTGGCGTCATTCTGAAGCCATTGCGCGAGTGCGAGTAGCATGCTGGACCTTCTTCTTCAGTGCGCGGCAGGCATAACGCCCGCTGCGGGTTGGTGTGGACTCGTCACGGCGTCCACCACGCGCTCCATCTGCATGAAGCGCGAGCCTTTCACGAGAAACGTGGCGCCGGGTCCGAAGCCCGCGCCGGTGAGTGCTGCAATGAGTGAGGAGATATCGGTGAAATGCTGTCCTGCCGGGCCGAAGGATTTCGCGGCGTCGATGCTTGCATCGCCGAGTGCGAAGAGCGTGTCAATTCCCTGTTGCGCCGCATACGCACCCACTTCGCGATGAAACGCCGGGCCCTGATCGCCGACTTCGCCCATGTCGCCCATTACGAGCACACGCGGCGAAGCTTGCAACGCCAGCACGTCGATGGCCGCGCGCATGGAATCGGGATTCGAGTTGTACGTATCGTCGATAACCGTTGCGCCTTCGATCGGCCTCACCGCCGCGCGCTTCACTTGCAGACGGCCCTTCACGGGCTCGAAGGCTTCGAGTCCGCGCTTGATGGCATCGAGTGACACGTTCGCGGCGAGCGCGGCTGCCGTTGCCGCCAGCGCGTTGCGTGCGTTGTGATCGCCGAGGACTTGCAATGCGACTTCGGTTGCGCCCTCCGGCGTCGTGATGTGCAACGTCGCGCCAACCAGCTTGCCGGTCACCGCTGCAGGGGGTTGCGAAGCGTCCGTATGCAACGCGAAATCAAGAATGGGATTGCCCGTCGCGGCGACGCGCCAGATGCTCGCGTACTTGTCGTCGGCGGGAAACACGGCCGTTCCATTCGATGCCAGCGCATGAATCACCGACGCATGTTCCAGCGCGACCGCTTCGACCGTCGCCATGAATTCCTGGTGCTCGCGCTGCGCGTTGTTCACGACAGCGACCGTCGGCGCGGCGATCTTGCCGAGCGTTTCAGTTTCGCCCGGATGATTCATGCCGAGCTCGATCACGGCAAGCTTGTGCGATTTGTTCAGACGGAACAGCGTCAAAGGCAAGCCGATGTCGTTGTTGAAATTTCCCGCCGTCGCGAGCCGGGCGCTTTCACCAACAGCGGCAGCGAAGATCGACGAGATCATTTCCTTGACCGTAGTCTTGCCGTTGCTGCCGGTCACCGCAATCAGCGGAATCGCAAAGCGCTTGCGCCAGCCGTGCGCCAGCGCACCGAGCGCAATGCGCGTGTCCTTTACCTTGATGGCTGGCGTTGCAAAGTCATCAGGCAGACGCGAAGCGAGCACGGCGGTAGCGCCGCGTTGCGCGACTTGCGGCAGAAAATTGTGGGCATCGAAACGATCGCCCTTGATCGCGATAAACAGATCGCCCGGACCGGCCGTGCGGCTGTCCGTCGACACACGATCGAACGCAATGTTTTCGTCGCCTGAAACAGTAGCGCCGGGAATTTCCAGCGCTGCATCGCGCAAAGTAAATAACGTCATTCACCACCTCCGCGCGCTTGCGTGGCGCGAGCGGCGAGAGCCAGGCGCGCATGATCCTGATCGGAAAACGCGCGCTTCTTGCCCATGATTTCCTGCGTGGCTTCGTGGCCTTTTCCGGCCAGCACGACCACGTCCTCGCGAGCCGCCGTGCGGATCGCCTGAAGAATCGCGCTCGCGCGGTCCTCGATGCGACGCGCTTTGGCCGCATCCTGAAAGCCTGCCGCGATTTGACCGATGATCGCAAGCGGATCTTCGCTGCGCGGGTTATCGCTCGTGATCACCACATGATCCGAATTCTTCTCCGCGATGGCGCCCATCAGCGGACGCTTGGTTGCATCGCGATCGCCGCCGCAGCCGAACATGCAGATCAACTGACCGCCGCGCGTTTCTGCAATCGGCCGCAGCGCCAAGAGCGTTTTCTCCAGCGCATCCGGCGTATGCGCATAGTCGATCACGACGAGCGGCTCGTCGTTCTGCAACCGGCCGCCGAGACGCTGCATGCGGCCGTTCACCGGTTCGAGCTTCGCGATCTGTGCGAGCGCGGCGTCGAGCGGAACGTGCGCGGCCAGCAACGCGCCGAGCACGCCGAGCAGATTGCTCACGTTGAACTCGCCGAGCGTTGCAACTTCCACGTCGGCGGCACCCCAGTCGGACTCCAGGTGAAACGCCGTGCCCGTTGCGGTTGCACGCACGGCGCTCGCGACCAGCGATGCATCGGCTTTTACATTCGTCACGTCCGACGCGCCCTCGATGCCTTCGATGCCATAAGCAATCGTTCGCGTGCGGCCGTGACAGGCAGCGATCAGGCGTTGACCGGCGGCATCGTCACGATTGATGACGGCAGCCTTCAACGCAGGCCACGCAAACAGCTTCGCCTTGGCACCTTCATACGCGGCGAATGTGCCGTGATAGTCGAGGTGATCCTGCGTGAGATTCGTGAAGATCGCGATGTCGAACTTCGTGCCGTTCGCACGCCCCTGATGCAACGCATGCGACGACACTTCCATGGCGACGCCTTTCGCGCCTTCCGTCTTGAACTGCGCAAACGTGCGTTGCAATTGCGGCGCGTCGGGCGTCGTGAAACCTGAATGCACGAGCTTGCCCGGCATGCCGCTGCCAAGCGTGCCGATCACGGCGGTCGGCGTACCCAACGCGGAGAGCGCCGTTGCCAGCCACTGGCTGCACGACGTCTTGCCATTCGTTCCGGTCACGCCCACGACGAGCATGGATTCGGTCGGCTCGCCATACCACGCCGATGCTATCGGCCCGGCCAGTTCGTTCAATGCCTTCACGGCAAACGAACGCGACGCATCCGGCTTGCCCGGGAAGTTTTCCGGCTGATACAACACGGCGGCCGCGCCTTGCTTGAAAGCGGCATCGATATGCGGACGGCTGTCGGCACCGTCAACAGCGTAGGCAAAAAACACATCGCCCGGTTTGAGCGAACGCGAATCGGCATGCAGTTGCGCACCGGCATCGGCATGCGAGCGCAACCACGCCACCGCTTTCGCGATCTGCGCCTGTTGCTTGATCAAGTCGCTCATCGAACGACTCCCGGATGCGTTTTCGTATTCGCCGATACTTTCAGCTTCTTCGGCGGATTCGTGGTCGTCGCGTTCGGCTTCTTGATGTCGGTTGCCGGCGTGCCGGAAGCGGGATCGTCGGAGACGACCATCTGCTTCACGGCCATGTCAGGCGGAACGTTCAGCGAACGCAGGGTATCGCCGACGATTGCCGAGAACACCGGCCCCGAAACCTGACCGCCGAAGTGGCTGCCGGCCGTGGGTTCATCGACAGAAACCGCCACCACGATGCGCGGATTCGGCATCGGGCCCATGCCCACGAACGACGCGCGGTACTTGGATTTGTCGTAGCCGCGGCCCGCGTGCTTGTACGCCGTACCCGACTTCCCGCCCACGCGGTAACCCGGCACGGCTGCATCCGGCGACGTGCCGCCCTTCGCTGTCACGGTTTCGAGCATGGCGCGCACTTCACGCGCGGTGGTCGGTGCAAACACTTGCGGACCGGTCACGGCCGAGTCGCCGGGCGTGCGGAAGATGGAAACCGGCAACACTTGTCCGTCGTGCGCGATCGCCGTGTAAGCGCGCGCCAACTGGAACAGCGACGCCGACAAACCATAGCCATACGACATCGTCGCCTGTTCGATCCGGCGCCAGCTTTTCCACGGCCGCAAACGTCCGGACACCGCGCCAGGGAATCCCACCTTCGGCGCTTGTCCGAGCCCGATGCTCGTGTACATGTTCCACATCTCTTCGGGCTTCAACTGCATCGCAATCTTGGTCGCGCCGATGTTGCTCGACTTCTGGATCACGCCACCCACGGTCAGCGTGCCGAAGCCCGAGTCGTCAGTAATGCGCGCGCCGTCGAGCACGAACTGGCCGTTGCCCGTTTCGACAAGCGTATTCGGCGTCACACGATGCAGATCGAGCGCAAGCGACACGGTGAATGGCTTCATGATCGAGCCAGGCTCGAACGTGTCCGTCATGATCCGGTTGCGCAACTGCTCGCCGGTCATGCGCGAGCGGTCGTTCGGGTTATAAGTCGGGTAGTTGACGAGCGCGAGCACTTCGCCCGTCTTCACATCGATGACAATGGCTGCGCCCGCCTTCGCCTTGAACTTCTCGACGGCCGCTTTCAGGTTCGTATAAGCGATGTACTGGATCTTGCTGTCAATCGACAGATCCACGTCTTCGCCGTTGTGCGGCACGACTTGTTCGTCGACGTCCTCGACGATGTGCCCCATCCGGTCCTTGATCACGCGGCGCATGCCCGGCGTTCCGGCGAGCACGCCCTGATCGCCGAGTTCGACGCCTTCCTGACCCTTGTCTTCAATATTGGTGAAGCCGATCAGGTGCGCGGTGATCTCGCCTTCCGGATAGAACCGTTTGTATTCGCCACGCGTGTAGATGCCCGGGATATCCAGCGCCGCGACTTTCTGCGCGACTTCCATGGGCACCTGGCGCTTCACGTAGACGAAGGTCTTGTCCATCGACAACTTGGAGCGCAGTTCTTTCGGCGACATCTCGAGCAGCGTGGAAAGCTGGCCGAGCTTGTCCGCGCCGAGGTCGTCGGGAACGGCTTCGGGGATCGCCCAGATCGCCTTTACGGGCAGGCTGGTTGCAAGCACGAGGCCGTTGCGGTCCTTGATCTGGCCACGCGTAGCAGGCAGTTCAAGCGTGCGCTGATAACGGCTCTCGCCTTGTTTCTTGAAGAACGCGTTGCCCGGACCCTGGATCCAGAACGCACGTCCTGCAAGCGCAACGAAGGCCATGAACAGGAGGAATACGACGAGCTTCGAGCGCCACATCGGGAGGCGCACGGAGAGAATGGGATTGGGCGTGAACGCGACGCCCTTGTTCTTCTTTGGCGTGGGTTTCATCGTTTCACCCCGCGTGCGGGAGGAGCCGACGCCGGCAGGGGCGCGGGCAACGGCGCGTCTGTTGCCTTCGACGTCGCCGGGTCATAGTTCAGATATTGCGTACGGCCCGTCGTGACGGGCTGCATTTTCAGGGACGTAATGGCCAACTGCTCGATACGCGAGGTTTTCGACAACGCGCTCTGCTGATATTGAAGCTGGGAAAAATCCTGCTGCAACTGACGCTCTTGCGACTGCGCCCGCTGCACATTGATAAAAATCTGCCGCTGCTTGTTCGACGAGCTCACCGCCGACAACGCGCAGCCAAGCACGACGATCAGCAGGAAGATATTCAGACGGTTCATGGCGCCGTCTGCTCTGTGACGCGCTCGGCGATCCGCATGACTGCGGAACGCGCGCGCGGGTTTGCCGCAACTTCGGCTTCGGAAGCGAATACACGGCCGAGCAGCTTGAGCGGCGGCGTGGGAATGTCGGCAGCGCGGATGGGCAGGCGGCGGTCGATCGCAGGCCCGCTTGCGTGGGCCTGCATGAAACGCTTGACGATCCGGTCCTCGAGCGAATGAAAGCTGATCACGACGAGGCGCCCCCCTTGCTCCAACAACGCCAATGCTGCGTCCAGAACTACTTGCAGCTCCGCAAGCTCTTGATTGATGTGAATCCGTATAGCCTGAAAGGTGCGGGTTGCCGGATCCTTGCCCTTCTCACGGGTTTTGACGACGTGACCCACGATTTGGGCAAGCTCGCCCGTGCTGACGAGAGGCCCAAGACGGTCGGACTCTGCCCGGCGAGCAACAAGCGCCTTTGCAATCTGAAAAGCAAACCGTTCTTCCCCATAATCTTTGATCACCTCCGTCAATTCCTGCACCGTTGCCCGCGCCAGCCAGTCCGCTGCGGATTCGCCGCGGCTCGGGTCCATCCGCATGTCGAGCGGGCCATCGGCCCTGAAACTGAAGCCGCGATCCGGATCGTCCACTTGCGGCGACGACACACCCAGATCCAGCAACACGCCCGACACTTTCCTAACTCCTCGCTCGGCAGCGGCATCGGCTAACGAGGCGAAACTCTCATGCACGATCGAAAACCGCGAATCCTGAATCTGCCCTGCTGTGGCAATGGCCAGCGGGTCTTTATCGAAAGCGATCAACCTGCCGGCTTCACTCAGCTTCGTCAGCGCGAGCCGGCTATGACCGCCGCGCCCGAACGTTCCATCTATATAAGTACCGTCGCTGCGTGTTATCAGCGCATTGACCGCTTCATCCAGCAGCACCGTGCGATGCTGCAATTCGTTTTTCATCGCAGGGGCCATGTTCTTTAGCTCTGCGTCAAAACGTGAAATTCTTCAGCGCGTCGGGCATGCCCTGCGCCATTGCCGCTTTTTCCTTCTCCGCGTAAGTCGCGGCGTCCCACACTTCCAGGTAATTACCCATTCCAAGCAATGTCACTTCTTTGGCGAGCGTGGCCGCGGCCCGCAATTCCGGCGATACCAGCACGCGCCCGGCGCTGTCGAGCTCGACATCCATGGCATTGCCAAGATAGATACGGCGAACCCAGATTGCGTCCATGGGGAGTGCTGCGATTTTTGAACGGAAGATTTCCCACTCCGGGCGAGGAAAGAGCAACAGGCATCCATCCGGGCTCTTCGTGAGCGTGACCCGGCCTTCTGCCTGTCCTTGCAGCGCGTCGCGATAGCGAGACGGGACGGACATCCGTCCTTTCGCATCGAGCGATAGCGCTGAAGCTCCCTGGAACACTCGCCCTCTCCTCTCACGCCCCGGCGGCGCCACGACTTTGTTGGAATATTGCCCGAAAGTGCGCGCTGACTCACACAAAAATACACTTTCTCACACCATTTCCCACTGTAGAGGAACGCATTTCGCCGGTCAATACGATCTGGCGTTTTTTGACTAAATTTGTTTGTTAGAACAATGACTTAGCGCAGACCGCTAAAGTAGGCTGAATTCCTGAAAACCGTTATGAATGAATGAGGTAGTGAAGGATGTGAAGGTAGTACGTGAATTCAAGCGGGCGGGTGGGAGAGGGTTTCGACGCGCGTAGGGACGAAGAAGGGAATTACGGGCCAGATTAAGCGCAGATCGGAGCAGAACATCCAAAACGCCCCTCGCACGAGCGGCGAAAGGCGCCAACGAATGAACCATACTGTTTAAATATAGTATGCGGTGCGGGTCATGACCTTCGATGTTGCGCGCATCAGTGCCCGCACCGGGAACGGCAATTCGACGCCGCCCGCTTGCGTCGCAGCGACAGCATGCGCCGCTTCGTCAACTCGCATCTGATCCACGATTGCCCGCGACGCGTAGTCATTGACCGGCAAACTGGTCATGTGGCTGTCCAGGTGCTTCTCGACCTGCCGCTCCGTCTCGGCCATGAAGCCAAGACTCACGCGGTCACCGAACCGACCGGCAAGAAAACCCAACGCGAGCGAACCCGTGTACCACAAAGGATTGAGCAAGCTTGGTCGCGAATCCAGATCGCGCAGACGGCGCGCAGTCCACGCCAAGTGATCCTCTTCTTCGCGCGCGGCTTCCTCGAAGCCGCGTTTCAAAGGCGCCGAGTTGGTCGCAAGCTTCTGCGCCTGATACAGCGCCTGTGCGCAGACCTCGCCCACATGATTCACGCGCATCAGCCCCGCTGAATGCGCTTTCTCTTCTGCCGTCAAGGACGTCTCCGCAGGATGCTCGATCGCATCGGTTGCGTCGACATAAGCCGCTTGCGGCTCCGGAACCGGCCGGGACATACGGGAGACGCCGGTCATCGACCGAAGTCCACGATCGAACTCCGAAATCAGTTCATCGAGTGTCATGTTTTATAACTCCTGTTTCGATCTCCTGAGCGTCTGGTTGCCCCGCGGAGTCGATCAACTGCACAAACGTACTCTTGCAAACCCGTAACTAGGGCAAACACGGGTCGTAAAAAGCCGTAAGGCCTTGATTTTAGCCCATGTTGCGTAAACGTCACACGAGGGAAAGGGAGCGGCTGCTTTTCCTTTGTTGCCAAAAAGCTCTTTGTTACATTACGTTCAACTTCAATTTTGAAGTACCGGCAGGGACGTCAACACACTGGCGCTAGAACAGTGACCTTGCCAAACAGGTTCAACCCTTTGGAGATCATCAATGAAAAAGTCGCTTCTCGCTCTGGCTGCGTTAGGTACGTTTGCTGGTGCTGCGCACGCTCAGAGCAGCGTGACGCTGTACGGTATTATCGACGCCGGTTTTGTTTATAACAACAACTCGGCAGGCCAGAAGCTGTACGGAACCAGCGCCGGCAATCTGCAAGGCGACCGCTGGGGTCTGCGTGGCACCGAAGATCTGGGCGGTGGCCTGAAGGCGCTGTTCGTATTGGAAAACGGCTTCAACGTTTTCACCGGCCGCCTGAATCAAGGTGGTGACGAATTCGGCCGCCAGGCTTATGTTGGTTTGTCGTCGCAGTTCGGCACGGTTACCCTCGGTCGTCAATACGACTCAGTGGTTGACTACACCGGCGCGCTGGAAGTCGGTAGCCAGTGGGGCACGTTCTACGGTGCGCACCCGGGCGACCTGGACAACATGAACAACTCGAACCGCACGAACAACGCGATCAAGTACACGAGCGCCAACTACTCGGGCATCACGTTCGGCGGTTTGTACAGCCTCGGTGGTGTTGCAGGTCAGTTCAACCGCAACCAGATCTTCTCGGGCGGTGTTGGCTATGCGCAAGGTCCGTTGACGTTGGGCGCAGGTTACGTGAACGTCAAGAACCCGAACTTTTCGTTCTTCGGCAACAACGCAACGTCGAGCGCAACGGCTTCGAACATGACCGGTTCGCGTGTGTACTCGGGTTATGCAACGGCCAAGACGCAGCAGATCATCACGGCTGCAGGCGCTTACACGTTCGGCCCGGCAACCGTCGGCGCAACGTACAGCAACACGCAGTTCAAGGATCTGGGTCAAACCGGCGTGACGGGCGCAGGCCAGGTCACGAACGGCAGCGCCAAGTTCCACAACGCCGAAGTGAACTTCAAGTATCAACTGACGCCGGCGTTCTTGCTGGGTGCTGCATACGACTACACCAAGGGCTACGGCGTGAACGACGCGAAGTACCACCAAGGCGTGATCGGTGCGGACTACTTCCTGTCGAAGCGTACGGACGTCTACGTCGATGGTGTGTACCAGCACGCAAGCGGCACGGACTCGGTCGGCAAGGCAGTGGCGCAGATCAACGGTCTGTCGGCATCGACGACGTCGAACCAGGTCGCAGCGATCGTCGGCATTCGCCACAAGTTCTAATAAGTCGTAATAAAACAGTTGTCTTGAAAGGCGCCTTCGGGCGCCTTTTTTTCGTCTCGCGCAGTCGTGCGAGCGCCTTATGCGCGTAAAAAGACCTTCGCGTCTTTCGATGCGAAGGTTTTCGATGCTGCGTGAGATTTCGTTGGCTTGAAGCGTCAGGCGTTGCCGTCGCGCAACTCGCGGCGCAGAATTTTGCCAACGTTGCTCTTGGGCAATTCCGTACGGAATTCGATCACCCGAGGCCGCTTGTATCCGGTCAGCCGCTCCTTGCAATAAGCAATGACATCCGCTTCAGTCAGGTGCGGGTCCCGCCGCACGACAAACAGCTTCACCGCTTCGCCCGATGCCGCGTCCTTTACGCCGACGGCAGCCACTTCGAACACGCCCGGAAGCTTGGCCACCACGTCCTCGATCTCGTTCGGATACACGTTGAAGCCCGACACCAGGATCATGTCCTTCTTCCGGTCGACAATCTTCACGTAACCGCGCTCGTCCATCACGCCGACGTCGCCGGATTTGAAGAAGCCGTCGGGCGTCATTACTTTCGCGGTTTCGTCGGGACGATTCCAGTAGCCCGCCATCACTTGCGGTCCGCGAATGCAGACCTCGCCCGGCTGGCCGAGCGGCACTTCGCGGTCGTCGTCATCGCGAATGGAGATTTCAGTCGATGGAAACGGCAACCCGATCGTCCCGGTATATTCCGTGGCGGTCACCGGATTGCACGTCACGCACGGCGATGTCTCGGACAACCCATACCCTTCGATAATCGGCGACCCCGTTATCTCGAACCAGCGCTTCGCCACGGCTTCCTGCACCGCCATGCCGCCGCCATTCGCCGCAATCAGCTTCGAGAAATCCAGCTTCGCGAATTCCGGGTTGTTCAGCAACGCGTTGTACAGCGTGTTGACGGCCGGGAAGGTGTTGATCGGGAAGCCTTTGAGCTCCTTGATCGTGCCAGGGATATCGCGTGGATTCGGAATCAGGATGCCCATGCCGCCGGTCCTGATGGTGAGGAAGCCACAAACCGTCAGCGCAAAGATGTGATAAAGCGGCAGCGCCACGACACTGATGAACTGGTCGATATCAGGCCGGTTCCTGCGTCCGGGCTCAAGCCACACTTCCGACTGCAGGACGTTCGCAATCAAGTTCCGATGCAGCAACATTGCGCCCTTCGCCACGCCGGTCGTGCCACCCGTGTACTGGAGGAAAGCGATGTCGTCCGGTCCCTGGCTGACGGGCTTGAGCGTTTCGCTCGCGCCTTGCCGAAGCGCCGTGTTGAAGCTCACGTGGCCCGGAAGATTCCATGCGGGCACGAGCTTCTTCACCTTGCGCACGACGAAATTGACGATCATGCCTTTCACGCCCATCAGGTCGCCCATCGTGGCAACCACGACGTGTTCGATCGCTGTGTTTTTGACGACCGACTGCACGGTATGCGCGAAGTTTTCGAGCACGACGATGGCCTGCGCGCCGGAATCCTGCAACTGGTGTTCGAGTTCGCGCGGCGTGTAAAGCGGATTCACGTTCACTACCACATACCCCGCCCGCAAGATCGCCGCGATCGCGACGGGATATTGCAGCACGTTGGGCATCATGATCGCGATGCGCGCGCCTGGTTTCAGGCCACGAGCCTGGAACCAGGCGGCGAGCCGGGTCGAGACTGCGTCGAGTTCGCCATACGTGATGGCTTTGCCCATGCAGACAAACGCGCGCTTGCTGCGATTTTCGCGGAAGCTCTCCAGCAGCAGATCGGAAAGCGAGTTGTAGCGGGTTGCATCGATTTCCTCGGGCACGCCTGCCGGATAGGACTTCAGCCAGATTTTTTCCATACGGCGTCTCCTTTGTATGATTTTAGAATGGTCGTGCGAAAATGTCTCTCGCGCATCGTAGCGGCTGGATCACTTTCCGACAACCGGGTTAGACGCCAGCTTCAAAACCGGGCGGACGCGTGCTTCCCCCTATGCCGCCTTGCTTCTGCCTGAATTACTAAACGGTCTCGACCTCCACGAGACAGTCATAAAATGTCGCAGAACCGCCGAGATCGGTCAGCGCCTGGCTCGTCACCTGATTCGCATTGCAACCATCGGGTGCGAGTTTCTTCCACCAGATCGACAATCCGACCACCACGCCTTCACGCGCGCGATCCGTTATGCGAGCCCGCGCTTGCATCGATCCACGATCGTTAAAGATGCGCACCATTTCGCCGTTGGCAATCTGGCGGGCATGGGCGTCGGCGGGATGAATATCGACATGCGGCTCGCCTTCCGTTGACCGAAGGCTTTCGACGTTGACGAAGCTGCTATTGAGGAAGTTCCGGGCAGGCGGCGAGATCATCGAAAGCGGATACCGTGCAGCCAGCGCCGGCGCGTATTCAGCCGATTCATACGGCGGCAAATAGTCGGGCACCGGCTCCAGTCCCGCGCGCTCGAGGCGCTCGCTGAAAAACTCGCATTTTCCCGATGGCGTGCGGAATCCGCCCTCCGCAAACGGCGCGTCCGGCAGCTTGAGCTGCGCCCAGCCGGTTGATTTCAGTGTTTCCCAGTTCACGCCCGCAAGCGCAGGATCGTCCCATCTGAATGCCTTCGATGCCACTTCGTCATCGGTTTCGAACAACGCGGGATGCGCCAGCCCCATCGCTTTTGCCAGGCCTCGGAAAATCTCCGTGTTCGCGCGTGATTCGCCCACTGGCGGGATCGCCGGCAAGTTCGCCATCACATGTGTGTGACCGTAGGACTTGTGGGCATCGAGATGTTCGAGCTGCGTGGTCGCGGGAAAAATGAGGTCGGCGTAATCCGCGGTATCGGTCTGGAAGTGCTCGAGCACGATCGTGAACAGATCTTCCCGCGCGAAACCCGTGGCGACCTTCGCCGAATCCGGCGCGACGGCTACGGGATTAGAGTTGTAGACAATCATCGCTTCGATCTTCGGGCCGAACGTAGCGTCGCCGGGATGCAGAAGTGCATCGCCGATGGCATTCATGTTCACGATGCGCGGCAATTTCGACGGCCATCCCGGCAACAAGTCGGGCCGTTCGAGGGCGTTGACGTCAACAGGCGCCCAATTCGACGATGAAAGCAGCAACCCGCCCGACCGCTCGCGCCACGCACCGGTAAGCGATGGCAAACACGCAATCGCACGAACCGCATTGCCGCCGCCGCGCACGCGCTGCATGCCGTAGTTGAGACGTATGGATGCTTTTTTCGTCGATCCAAAAGCGCGCGCCAGATCGATCACCACTTGCGCTTCGATTCCGCAAATCTCCGCCACACGCGGGGGCGGATAGTCGTTCGCGCGAGCCTTGAGCTGATCGAAACCGAGCGTATGCGCGCTTATGTATTCATGGTCGATCAACCCGTCGCCGATCAGGACATTGATCATACCGAGCGCAAGCGCGCCGTCCGTGCCGGGCTTCAACGCAATGTGCTGATGACACTTCTCCGCCGTGAGCGAACGAT
The DNA here is from genome assembly GCF_053574605.1 of Caballeronia sp. M23-90. Classification (NCBI taxonomy): domain Bacteria; kingdom Pseudomonadati; phylum Pseudomonadota; class Betaproteobacteria; order Burkholderiales; family Burkholderiaceae; genus Caballeronia; species Caballeronia sp. M23-90. The sequence continues at coordinate 15,480 of NZ_JBSIPA010000076.1, forward strand.
ACGGATCGATCGCGATCAGTCGCGCGCCGCGCCGCTTGGCCTCCTGCGCCCGCGTCCAGAAATGCAGATTCGATGCAATCGGATTCGATCCCCAGATGAGGATCAACTCGCTTTCCTCGAAGTACTCGGTATGCATGCCGAGACTTCCGCCATACGTGTAGCGCAAGCCCGCGGCGCCGGCTGCGGCGCAAATCGTCCGGTCCAGCCGCGATGCACCCAGCATATTGAAAAAACGCGCTGCGATGCTTTCGCCCTGCACGAGACCCATCGTGCCCGCGTAGCTGTACGGCATGATCGCTTCGGGCGAACGCGCTGCTATCTCACCCAGCCGATCGGCAGCGAGTGTCAGCGCTTCGCCCCAGCCGATCGCTTCGAAATGTCCTTCGCCTTTGCGTCCGACGCGGCGCATCGGCGTCAGCAAACGATCCTTGTGATGCGTGCGCTCCGCGTATCGCGTCACCTTTGTACACAGCACGCCTTGCGTCGGCGGATGATCCGGGTCACCCGAAATCTTGATCGCGCGGCCGTCCTTCACCGTGACGCGCATTGCGCATGTATCAGGGCAATCGTGCGGGCAGACGGCGCGGACGAATTCGGCGGGAGCGTTCATGGGAGATCCATTTAGAACCGGCGAAATCCGCCAGATGAGACAATTTTATTACGGTTGGCGAAAGCCGACGGTCTCGAACATCGATAAATAATCGCGGGCGTAGAATGGAACCACTGACGCGGATACCCGTGCGCACGATCAATTGTTCAGACAGGGGCTTTTTCCATGAATTTGATTCCAGAAATCGAAGCATCACACGAAGAAATCAAAGCTTTGCGACGAACGATCCACGCAAACCCGGAACTACGTTACGAAGAAGTCGGAACCGCGAAACTCGTTGCTGAAAATCTTGAACGATGGGGTCTCGAGGTTCATCGCGGGATGGGGAAAACCGGCGTGGTTGGTGTGTTAAAGCGCGGTTCGAGCTCGAGGAGCATTGGCCTTCGTGCCGATATGGATGCCTTGCCGATCACGGAACTCAACACGTTCGATCACAAATCACAAAATGCGGGACGCATGCACGCATGCGGTCACGACGGCCACACGGCCATGTTGCTCGGCGCGGCCCAACATCTGGCCAAGTATGGAAAGTTCGATGGGACCATCGTGTTCATCTTCCAACCGGCCGAAGAAGGCGGCGCGGGCGCAAAAGCGATGATCCACGATGGCTTGTTCGAGCAGTTTCCCGTCGATGCCGTCTTTGGCATTCACAACTGGCCGGGCATGAAGGCGGGCACGTTCGGCGTGACGGAAGGCCCATTGATGGCATCGAGCAACGAGTTTCGAATCAGCGTCAAAGGGATCGGGTCGCATGCAGCGTTGCCGCATAACGGCCGCGACCCGATTTTCGCCGCAATGCAGATTGCCAACGGACTGCAGGGAATCATCACGCGGAGCAAGAAGCCCATCGATACGGCCGTTTTGTCGATCACGCAGATCCACGCGGGCGACGCAGTCAATGTCGTCCCCGATGATGCATGGCTAGGTGGCACGGTAAGAACATTCACGGTCGAAACACTCGATTTGATCGAACGACGAATGAAGACGATTGTGGAATCGACCGCGGCCGCTTATGAGTGCGAAGGCGTGTTGGAGTTCTATCGAAATTATCCGCCGACGATCAATGATGCTGAGCAGGCGCGGTTCGCGGTATCGGTGATGGAAGAAATCGTGGGTAAGCAGAACGTGAATGCATCAGTGGAACCGACGATGGGCGCCGAAGACTTTTCGTTCATGCTGCTCGCAAAGCCTGGCTGTTATGCGTTTTTGGGAAATGGCGAAGGCGAGCATCGCGAATCGGGACACGGCGCGGGCCCTTGCATGCTTCACAACGCGAGCTACGATTTCAATGACGACTTGTTGTCGGTCGGTTCAACCTATTTTGTGAAGCTCGCTGACAGGTTTTTATCGGCTCGTTGATGGGTGTTTCATATCCGAGGGAAGGATTGCGATGCGTCTTGCACTGCAATCCTTCCATTAACGGATGTAGTGGGTTCGGCTGGTCCGATCAATTTGCGCTGTAAACGCAAAAACCCCACCTTGCTGGGGTGGGGTTTTAGCGACTGCGATGAGATGCAGAGGATGAGGAGCCTGACGATTACCTACTTTCACACGGGTATCCGCACTATCATTGGCGTGGAGTCGTTTCACGGTCCTGTTCGGGATGGGAAGGGGTGGTACCAACTCGCTATGGTCATCAGGCATTGAGGGGGTGTTCAGTCGCTTGTGCGGTGCGACTGAACCAATCTGGGGAAGAAGTAGTCGAGTGCATGTGTTGAGCACGCCTCGTTGTTACTGGTGTTGCTTGGGGTTGTGTTTGCTACTACTTATATCAGGCACAACACTGATCTCAACCGATGCGTGTACTTAAGACCCCGCGCATGGCGCGGGATGGGGCATCCATACGTGCTTAAGCACTCATGGCTGCCGACACACACTGGTTATAGGATCAAGCCTTACGGGCAATTAGTATCAGTTAGCTTAATGCATTACTGCACTTCCACACCTGACCTATCAACGTCCTGGTCTAGAACGACCCTTCAAGGAGCTCGAAGCTCCAGGGATATCTCATCTCAAGGCGAGTTTCCCGCTTAGATGCTTTCAGCGGTTATCTCTTCCGAACATAGCTACCCGGCGATGCCACTGGCGTGACAACCGGTACACCAGAGGTTCGTCCACTCCGGTCCTCTCGTACTAGGAGCAGCCCCCTTCAAATATCCAACGCCCACGGCAGATAGGGACCAAACTGTCTCACGACGTTTTAAACCCAGCTCACGTACCTCTTTAAATGGCGAACAGCCATACCCTTGGGACCGGCTACAGCCCCAGGATGAGATGAGCCGACATCGAGGTGCCAAACACCGCCGTCGATATGAACTCTTGGGCGGTATCAGCCTGTTATCCCCAGAGTACCTTTTATCCGTTGAGCGATGGCCCTTCCATACAGAACCACCGGATCACTATGACCTGCTTTCGCACCTGCTCGACTTGTCGGTCTCGCAGTTAAGCACGCTTATGCCATTGCACTATCAGCACGATTTCCGACCGTACCTAGCGTACCTTCGTACTCCTCCGTTACACTTTGGGAGGAGACCGCCCCAGTCAAACTGCCTACCATGCACTGTCCCCGACCCGGATCACGGGCCAAGGTTAGAACCTCAAACAAACCAGGGTGGTATTTCAAGGACGGCTCCACCGAAACTAGCGTTCCGGTTTCATAGCCTCCCACCTATCCTACACAGATCGGTTCAAAGTCCAATGCAAAGCTACAGTAAAGGTTCATGGGGTCTTTCCGTCTAGCCGCGGGGAGATTGCATCATCACAAACACTTCAACTTCGCTGAGTCTCGGGAGGAGACAGTGTGGCCATCGTTACGCCATTCGTGCAGGTCGGAACTTACCCGACAAGGAATTTCGCTACCTTAGGACCGTTATAGTTACGGCCGCCGTTTACCGGGACTTCAATCAAGAGCTTGCACCCCATCATTTAATCTTCCGGCACCGGGCAGGCGTCACACCCTATACGTCCACTTTCGTGTTTGCAGAGTGCTGTGTTTTTATTAAACAGTCGCAGCCACCAGTTTATTGCAACCCCTTCACCCTTTGCGCGCAGGCGCATCAAGCTACAGGGGCGTACCTTATCCCGAAGTTACGGTACCAATTTGCCGAGTTCCTTCTCCCGAGTTCTCTCAAGCGCCTTAGAATACTCATCTCGCCCACCTGTGTCGGTTTGCGGTACGGTCTTGTTAAACTGAAGCTTAGAGGCTTTTCTTGGAACCACTTCCGATTGCTTCTTCACCTAAGTGAATGGCCTCGTACCCTTGAATTCCGCGC
>NZ_JBSIPA010000770.1:0-1655 GCF_053574605.1 Caballeronia sp. M23-90
TGGCAACATCGCGATCCAGCTCGGCGAAATGCGCGCCGCCCGTCCTGCCGACGTGGCTTCGCAGAGCGCACAGCTCGACCAGACGCTCGCGCGGCTCGACCATGGCGATCCGGTCCGCCCGCTCTTTCTACCGGAAACGCCTGCCATACGCGTGCAATTCAATGTCGTATCGGCGACCTGGCGCGACGCGCTGAAACCCGCGATCGCACAGAACGGCATGGCCCCTCACCTTTATCTCGACCGTCTGCCCGCCTTTGTCTTGCAGGCCGATGCACTCGTGCGTCTGATCGAGCAGGAAAACGCGCGCAAGACCGCGTGGCTCAGGCGCTCGCAGCTCGCGCTCGCGGCGCTGGCCTGCCTTGGCACCACGGCGATCGTGTACCTGCTTTACGCGTGGTTCGTGCTGCCCGTGAGGCGTCTCGAACGGGGTTTGTCGCGAATTGAACAACGCGAATTCACAGCTCGCCTGCAAGTCGAATCGCGCGATGAATTCGGCCATCTGGCGCAGGGTTTCAATCGCATGGCGGGAGAACTCCAAAGCCTTTACCAGGACCTGGCGCTGCGCGTTACGCACAAGACCGCGCAACTTTCGGCACGCAACGGCGAACTGCTTGCGCTCTACGAGATGACCGCGTTCCTGCACGGCGCGCACGACGTGGAAGTGCTGTGCCGCGGATTCCTGACGCGCGTGATGCGCCAGTTCCACGCCGATGCAGGTTCGGTCCGCATCCTCGCCCCGGACGATGACAACCTCCATATGGTCGTCTCGGAAGGATTGCCCGAGCGCATGACCGACATTGAACGCTGCATGCCGGCGGGCGATTGCGTATGCGGCGCGGTGGCGACAAGCGGTATCGCCGTGATCAGGGACCTGCGTTCGGGACACGCCTCGATCAGCGCACCCGCAGTCGATTGCGGCACCGCGGGGTTCGTCACCGTCACTGCGTTCGGTATTGTCTCGAAGCAGATTGCGCTCGGCTCGTTCTCGCTGCACTTTCGTCACGAACGCGACATGCTGCCGTCCGAGACGCGGTTGCTCGAGACGCTCGGACGGCATCTTGGCACCGCATTGCAGAACCATCGGCTGGCGGCGGCCGCCCGTCAGCTTGCGGTGGCGCAGGAGCGCCATCTGGTCGCGCAAGGCTTGCACGACAGCATTGCGCAAAGCCTCAATTTCCTGAAGATGCAATTACATCTGCTCGACACCGCCGCGACCCGCGACGACTTGAACGAGATCCGCGAGATCGTGCCGCTGCTGCGCGGCGGCCTGGAAGAAACTTACGAAGATGTGCGCGAACTGCTCGTTAATTTCCGTACGAAGTTCGGTGCGGGAAGTCTTCGCGATGCCATCGAGGAAACGGTCACGCGCTTCGAGCGGCAATCAGGCATGCCCTTGCACCTCGATTACGAAGAGGCAAGCGGATTGCCGTTGCCGTCCGATCAGCAATTGCAGGTGCTGTTCATCCTCCAGGAGGCGTTGTCGAATGTGCGCAAACATGCATCGGCCTCGAACGTGTGTGTCGTCATCAGGAACGCCGAGGATTTTCATCTGACCGTGCAGGACGACGGCGATGGTTACGACCCGGCCGACATCGCGTGCCGCGCGTTCGCGCATGATGTGAAAGCCGACGTGCGCTTCGCCGCGGCTCGCGATG